>NZ_MBST01000078.1:0-276719 GCF_001695865.1 Ensifer sp. LC384 | reverse complement strand
TTATAGACCCCCATCCTCACAGACGTCAACAGTCAATTTCAAAAAACCGACAAGATCGAACAACCAACTGAAAACAAACAACAAATTCAAACGGAAGTTATCAACAGGGCGGAATGCACAAAAGCACCCGCGCCAAAGTGCCCGGTTTCCGGCATTCTCGCAGCAATCGAAGCGAAATCGCCACCCGATAAAACCGAACCAGCATTTTCAAAACCGATGACGCACGATTTCTCGCCGGGCTGCGGGCTCGCCGGTGACCTCCGCCCAGCCTCAACGCCACGCGAAATGCGGTTGCGTCTGCAATCGAGGACGATACTGTTCGGTAGCGGCAATCTCGATCTCCCGCCTCATGCAATCATCGGGCTAACGATCAAGAGCACAATGCATTGCCTCACGAACGATACGCACCGCCACGCTCGCTGAAAGGGTTCGCAAGATGATGAAGGGTTCCGACGTTCTGGTCGCGGCATTGGAGAACGAGGGGGTCGATTGCATCTTCGGCGTACCCGGAGAAGAGAACCTGCATGTCGTGGAGTCGCTGCGCAAATCCCGCATCAAGCTCGTTTTGACCCGGCACGAACAGGCCGCCGCCTTCATGGCCGCGACGCATGGGCGCCTCACCGGCAAGCCGGGCGTCTGCATGGCGACCCTTGGCCCCGGCGCCCTCAATTTTTCGACCGGCGCCGCCTATGCCAATCTCGGTGCCATGCCGATGATCCTGATCACGGGGCAGAAGCCGATCAAGACGGCGCGTCAGGCGCGCTTCCAGATCGTCGATGTCGTTGCCTCCATGCGGCCATTGACCAAGATGGCGCGGCAGATCGTCAGCGTCGGCAGCATTCCCGCCGCCGTTCGCGATGCCTTTCGCGTGGCGATGGAAGAGCGACCGGGCGCCGTACATCTGGAACTGCCGGAGGACGTCGCCGGCGAGACCATCGAACAGGCGCCGATCATTCCCGTTCATCCACTCGACCGGCCGGTGGCGCCTATTGCGGCCATCGACAGGGCCGTCGAAATCATCCTGGCCGCCCGGCGGCCGCTGATCATGATCGGCGCGGCCGGCAGCCGCCCGCGGCTCGTCGACGCGCTCTCGGCCTTCGTTCGCCGCATGCGCATCCCCTTCTTCAACACCCAGATGGGCAAGGGTGCCGTCAATGGCGGCTCCAACCTCTATGTCGGAACAGCCGCCCTTTCCGAGCGCGACTATGTGCATGACGCCATCGATCAGGCGGACCTGATCATTTCCGTCGGCCACGACACGGTCGAAAAGCCGCCCTTCCTGATGCGCAGCGAAGGCGGGCCGAAGGTCCTGCATATCGGCTACAGTTCGGCCAATGTCGAACAAGTCTACCACCCCGACGCGGAAGTGATCGGCGACATCGGCACGACGGTGACCGCACTTGCCGACCGGCTCGGCGGCAAGCTCGACCCCGAACCGCTGCTGCTCGGCCTGCGCCAGACCATCCTCGACAAGCTCAACGAAGGCGCCGAGGAGAACCGGTTTCCAATCACGCCGCAGCGCATCGTCCATGACGTGCGCAAGGTGATGCCGGAAGACGGCGTCGTCTGCCTCGATAACGGCATGTACAAGATCTGGTTTGCCCGGCACTACCGCACCCATGTCGCCAACACGCTGTTGCTCGACAATGCGCTGGCCACCATGGGCGCCGGCCTGCCCTCCGCCATGATGGCGGCGATGCTCTATCCCGAGCGCCGCGTCATGGCCGTCTGCGGAGACGGCGGCTTCATGATGAACTCCCAGGAGATGGAAACCGCCGTTCGCCTCGGGCTCAACCTCGTCGTCGTCATCCTGAACGACAGTGCCTATGGCATGATCCGCTGGAAGCAGGCCGTCGATGATTTCCCGGATTTCGGCCTGACATTCGGCAATCCGGATTTCGTGCGATACGCGCAAGCTTATGGCGCGAAGGGCTCGCGGGTCACGAGCGCGGACGCGCTGGTGCCGACCCTGGAAGCCGCCTTTACCGGTGGCGGCGTGCATCTTGTCGATGTGCCGATCGACTATTCCGAAAACACGCGTGTGCTGGTCGATGAGCTGCGCACGCGCTCGTAAGTCCGTTTTCGCCAGTTGAGCAAGAAGGGTCGCAGCCGTCACCTTCCATATCGGCGATCGGCTCGTCCGAAACGTCTAACAGGACGGCGTGACCACCATCTCACCATGGACCCATGTGTTGGCAATCGAGACGGCGCCATGGCCGCAACTGCCGACAAGCCTTGCGCTGCCATCTTTTGGACTTATATTGCACTGCACTCGGCACCCGTTTTCTGGCCGGGTTTTTCATGGCTGCACGCCGCCTTCACGCGAAAAGCCCCGCTTTTCGCGCACAACCGAAGGATCACTTCATGACTGTTTCAATAAACAATCTTGCTGCCTCTTCCGCGACCGCTTCGGCCAGTGTCGATATCGCCGACGCCGTCAGACGCTCCCGCCAGGCCGTCGGCTACAGCGTCGACGAACTTGCGCTCACCTGCGGGCTGACCGACGTCGAAATCACCAACATCGAGCTTGGCGCCGATGTCGATCCGGGCAAGCTCCGGCGGATTGCCGCCGCACTTCAGTTGCCCGTAACCACCTTCCTGCTCTCCTAGGCCCAGCGGGCGTCGCGCTCGCACGAGACGCGATGCCCGCCCGGCGCTGTGTCGAGCGGGCGCCGTTCGGCCGCCTGTCCCCGTGCCGAGCCTGCGCTCCTCAAACGCGACCATCCCTGGAGCGGAGGCCACTCAGCCGGCAAGCCCCTGTGATAGAATCTCTTTCAATAGCGCAAGCGGCGTCGGCCGACTTGGCACGCTCTGGTGCAGGAAGACGATCCGGCGTTCATAGGCAGCAGCGTCAGGCACCTCGGTCAAGTGAAACCCTTCCCGTCGCTGGCCCTGCCAGGCCGGCACGACCGAGTTTCCCATGCCATTGGCAACAAGGATGGCGATGGTCTCCAGCGCGTCCATGTCGCAACGAATGTCCGGAGCAAGCCCGGCATCGGCAAGATATTGCTGGGATAGCCGCCCGCCCCACGATCCGGGATCGTAACGGATGAACGGCGCCTGCCGGATCTGCTCGGGGATATGATTGGGCGCTGTCTCATCCCTGCTGATGAAAACAAGCGGTTCGCGGCGAATGACATGTGCCGTCAATCCCTTCGGCAACGCGAATGGCGGCTCGACCAACACGGCCGCATCGAGCTCGCCTGAGAACAACTGTTCGTAGAGCTGCAACGACGAGCCGGGACAGAGCACCAGCTTCAGGCTCGGCGCCCGACGGGAGAGTTCGTCCAGAACCTCCGGGAAAATGCCCGTCAATGCTGTCGAGATCGCCCCGATTTTCAACTCAGCGGCAAGCCCGCCACCGGCAACGTCATATCTCAGGTTTTCGGCTTCCCGGATCAGCAGGCGCGCCCGCGGCAACAGCGAGAGGCAAGCCTCTGTCGGCTGGACCGAATGCGCGCCGCGGGCGAGCAGAACGCATCCAAGAGCGCGTTCGAGCGATTGAACGCGCTGGCTGATGGCGGCGGGCGTCAACTTCTCCCGTCGCGCGGCCGCCGCGATGGACCCCGTTTCCACTGTGGCAACCAGGCTTTGCAGGAAACGAATATCCAATATGAATCCTTATTCTCAGCGAAAGAATTACATAGTTTTTCGTAGCCTCTCAAGACGATATCCCTGTGTCAATCAAAGACATGGGGGTTACACATGAAGTCGCTTTTCCATCTCGCCTATCACGTTAGGGATCTCGACGACGCCCGCAGGTTTTACGGCGACGTGCTTGGCTGTGAGGAAGGACGCAGCACGGACACTTGGGTCGATTTCGATTTCTTCGGCCATCAGCTGTCGCTGCATCTCGGTGAGCCTTTCGAAGTCACGCGCACCGGCAAGGTCGGCAACCACCTCGTGCTGATGCCGCATCTGGGCGTGGTGCTGCGCCTTGCCGATTGGTTCGCGCTGGCCAAACGTCTCGAACAGAAAGGCGTGCGCTTCGATATCCCGCCGGTCGTGCGTTTCGAGGGCGAACCCGGCGAGCAGCGCACGATGTTCTTCCTCGATCCGAGCGGCAATCCCATCGAGGTCAAGGGGTTTGCCGATTTCGACAGCCTGTTTGCACGCTGACACAGGAGCCGGACGTCAGGAAGCCGATCGCTTTGGTGGTGAGATAGACAACCGGATAGGAGCGGTTCCCGTCGTCGTACTTCGGCGGGAGATAGACGGTATGTTCGACATCCTTGCCGAGAATTCTGCTGGGCATTTTTTGCCCTTCGAGCACCGTACCCGTATCCGCCGCCCAGGAACTGACCAAGGAAACAAGCACGAGCAAGCCGGCAAGAATGGTCGTTTTAAACATCGAATTCCTCCTGTCTGCTTGCCTGGCAAATAGGAGGAGGAGGGTCGTTGTCAAACATGTCGCCTCGCCTGAGAGCGAGGGGCATTCACCGCGCGCCACGAAAACGCCGATGCGAACCGCACTATCTTGCGTCGTGAAAGATGATGCCGACGGCGTGGCGCAGGCCTGAACGAATACGGCTGACACCGTGACGAAGGTTGACACGATAGTTGCCCTTCGTGCCCTGAACCGGCCGGTTGTGAACGGCAAAGGCCACGGCGTCGCCCTGGCGAAGGGGAACGACTTCAGCCCGGCTTTGCATGCGCGGACGCTGCTCCGTCAGCACGAATTCTCCGCCGGTGAAATCCTGTCCCGGTTCGGAAAGAAGGATCGCAACCTGGATCGGAAAGGCAAGATCGCCATAGAGATCCTGATGCAGGCAATTGAAATCTCCGGGCACATATTGCAGCAGCAATGGTGTCGGCCGAGTCTGGCCCGCATCGTGGCACTGCCGCAGGAACGCCGCGTGCTCGGTCGGGTACCGTCCCCCGATTCCCATCCGGCCGTTCCATTCATTGGCAATGTCGGCAAGGCGGGGATAGAGCGCGGTGCGAAGACCGCCAAGCAGGTCCGGCAGCGGATATTTGAAGTAGCGATATTCCCCCCTTCCAAAACCATGCCGGGCCATGTGGATATGGCTGCGGAAATGCTCTTCCTCCTGATAGAGCGCCGAAATCCGTCGGCACTCCTCCACCGACAGAAGCTTTTCCATGACCGCGCATCCGTAGCCGTTCAAATCGTCGAAAATCGCCTGCCAATCGTAAGCTGCGACACGCGTCGCTGCGGCTTGTCCCACGGGGTCTGGAAGTCCGACTGAAACACCTGGATCCATAGAATTGCCTCCTTGGCGATGAGTGTAGGCTTGCGATCAATGGTCCCTTAAAGTGCACCCCGGAAGGTGAGGTTGATGCGCATCCGGCCAAGGGTCTCGTGTTCGCCGTCCTTCAACTCGGTTACCCCGTGATAAAAAAGGCGCGATCGCCCACCCCAGACCGCGACATCGCCGTGGCGCAGCGCGTATTTGCTGACCGGGTCGGTGCGGTTCAGCCCGCCAAACTGGAATGTCGCGGGAAGGCCGAGCGAAACCGAGACGATGGGGTGCGAGAAATCGCGCTCGTCCTTGTCCTGGTGAAGCGAAAGCCGCGCGCCAGGTTCATACCGGTTGATCAGGCAGGCATCAGGCCTGAAATCGGGATAGCCTGCCTCCGTCGCCGCGGCGATGGCAAGATCGAGGAAGGGCGACGGCAGCGCCGGCCATGGCTTGCCGGTCTCGGGATCGAGCCTGTCGTAGCGGTACCCGCTGCGATCCGTGACCCAACCCGCCGCCCCGCAATTGGTCATCGCGACGGACATCCTGTAGCCACCCGGCGTCACCATATGCCGGAACGGTGCCTCGGCGATGATCGTTCGCAGCGCCGGCAGGATCTGGCCCTCGAGCGGCTGCGCGAAGCCGCGAAGCAGTATCGCCCCTTCGGCCATGGTCTCGCGGGACGGTTCAACGGCAAGCGTGGCGAACAGGTCGGTCATGACGTCGATCCGGAGAGAAAACCGGCGATGTCGGGATGAAGGACCGGACGGTAGCCCGCCCGAAGGGCCTTGACGGTCGAGGGCGGCGTCAGCACCCCCTCGGCGGTGACGTCTGTTTCTGGTCTGAAGTAGCCCGCTTCAGTCCATCGGAAATAGCGCCCGGATACGATCGTGAACGCAAACCCGGATGCCACCAGCATCGTTCCATCAGGCAGATCGGCAAGTTGCGACGGCGGCGGGTGGATGCGCTTTCGTCCGCCAGAAAGTCTCTCGCTGTGGAGCACCGCATCAAGCTCGCCCGCCCAGGCGGCCCTGAAAGAAAGAGCGGCCTCCCGCCGGCAGAAGAAGCAGGGGCGGTGCCCCGCCGCCAGCGCCACGGCCTCGTCGAGAAAGAAAAGCTCGGTCCAGCTTCGGCCGGCCATGACGTCGCGTCGACGATCGCCGTAATCGCAGGTGCAGATCAGCCACGCCTTGGACGTCCACCGCCTTCTCGACAGGGTTTTCGTCTCGGGGTCGTGGATGATGCCGCGGTTGCCGGTGAACAGACCGCGCTGCGCGATGGCGACAATGTCACCGAAGGGCGTCACACGGTTCTGAAGCGGGCGGCGGTTAGTATGCATGTCAGAAGAATTCCCCGGATCGCCTTGCATCCGAAAACGAGACCATTGAGTGATAGGATCACGCAGAGCGCAACACGATCGTCGTGACGCCCGCCGCTCTAACGAGTGGCGGCATCAGGCAATCTTCGCCGAGAAGCAGAAGCCGCGCCACCCGTTTCCTGCGCCTCTGGCGTGGCGTGGCGCGACGCGCCGCTAAGCAGACCGCTGTCATGCGCACAATTTCGGTGCGATGGCTCGTCGCCGAAGTCGACCTTCGGCGCCGAAGCTAAAACCGGCTCAGCCGCGCGCGATCATGCGGACGCAATGGTCGTCCCTCAGCGCGACCAATTGCGAGGACGGCGGCAGACTGTAGACATCGTGCTTTCCGAATTCCCTGGGATAGTAGTCGTAGCCCGGCGGCGGTTCCGGTGTTTCGCGCGTATCCACCGGGCTTTGGCCGGTCAGTTCGGTGACGGGGTCGAGGATGGCCCCGATCAGGCGCCGCGTATAGGGATGCTGCGGTTCGGTGAAAACGCGATCCCAGCTGCCGGTCTCGACGATCTGGCCGAAATACATCACCGCCACACGGTCGCTCATGTGTTCGACCACGCTCAGGTCATGGCTGATCATGATGTAGGACAGATCCAGCTGTCCCTTGAGCTCCAGCAGAAGGTTGATGATCTGGGCGCGGATGGAGACATCGAGCGCCGACACCGGCTCGTCCAGCACCACGACCTTGGGGTTGAGGATGAGTGCGCGGGCAATGCCGATGCGCTGGCGCTGGCCGCCGGAAAACTCATGCGGGAAGCGCTTGGCTTGCTCCGGCTTCAATCCGACCATCTGCATCATGTTTTCGATGCGGCGCGCGATCTCCTTGCGGTCGGAGACTCCATGCAGCCGGAGCGGCGCTGCCAGCGATGTATAGATCGTCTGGCGGGGATTGAGCGACGCGTAGGGGTCCTGGAACACCATCTGCGCCATGCCGGCGCGCTCAAGCCGGGACGGCCGCGCCTTGCCGGTGATCGATCGTCCCTCGAAAAAGATCTCGCCCTCGGTCGGCTCCTGAAGGCCGAGGATCGAAAGCGCAAGCGTCGACTTGCCGCAACCGGATTCGCCGACGATCGACAGGCACTCTCCCCGGTTCAGCGTCAGGCTCAGATCGTTCACCGCACGCAAAGTGCGCCTCGAGCGACCGAAGATGCCGTTGCGCACCGGGAAGTGCACGCTCAGATTATCGACCCTGACCAATGGTTCGTTCTTATCGCTCATGGTTGAAACACTTCACGAAGCCGTCATGGCTGAGGCCGGTTGGCGGTGGAATTTCGGCAGTACAGATGGACGTTGCCTTGTGGCAACGCGGCTGAAAGCGACAACCCGGCGGGAAGCTGGCGATGGAGGGAACCGTGCCCTCGATTTCCTGCAGGCGCTTTCGCCCCTCCTGCCGGCGCGAACCCAGGTGCGGCAGCGATCTGAGCAGACCGTCGGTGTAGGGATGGGCCGGATCGAGGAACAGGTCGGCGACCGGCCGCTCCTCGACCAGGCGCCCGGCATACATGATGCCCACCCTGTTGCACATGTTGGCAATCACGCCCAGATCGTGGCTGATCATCAGGACGGACGTGCCACGCGCGGCGCAAAGCTCCTTGACGAGTTTGAGGATCTCGGCCTGCACGGTGACATCGAGCGCCGTCGTCGGCTCGTCGGCGATCAGCAGGTCCGGATTGCAGGCGAGCGCGATGGCGATCATCACCCGCTGCCGCATGCCGCCGGACATCTGGTGCGGATAGTTCTTCACCCGCTCTTCCGGCGCCGGAACCTGCACGTTGCCAAGTGCCTCGATCGCCAGCTTTTCGGCTTCCTTCCAGGTCGCGCCCTTGTGCAGGACAAACATCTCGGCGATCTGGCGGCCGACCGGAGACAAGGGGTTGAGGGCGGTCATCGGCTCCTGGAAGATCATGGCGATGCGCTCGCCCCGAAGCCGCCGCAGCTCGCGTTTCGAAAGCTCCCTCAGGTCCCGGCCGTCGAACTGCAACGAGCCGCCGGTAACGGCGAGCGGTTTACGCAACAGGCCGATGACCGAAAGCGCGGTAATGCTCTTGCCGCAGCCCGATTCACCCACCAGACCATAGGCTTCGCCGCGCCTGATCGAGAAGGACACGTTGTCGACGACGTTGTGGCTCGTCCTGCCCGATACGATATCGAGGCGGAGGTCCCTGACATCCAACAAATTGTCCGTCATAGCTGCCGTGCCCTCATGTGCGGATCCAGCCAGTCGCGCAGGCCGTCGCCGGAAAGGTTGAGCCCGAGAACCGTGACGAAGATCGCCAGGCCCGGAAAGATCGCCGCCCACGGGGCAATGACGATGAGCTCACGCGCATCCGTCAGCATGTTTCCCCAGCTCGGGAATGGC
Organism: Ensifer sp. LC384; assembly: GCF_001695865.1. Classification (NCBI taxonomy): domain Bacteria; kingdom Pseudomonadati; phylum Pseudomonadota; class Alphaproteobacteria; order Hyphomicrobiales; family Rhizobiaceae; genus Ensifer; species Ensifer sp. LC384. Next base: position 267,793 of record NZ_MBST01000078.1, on the reverse strand, counting down.
GGCTTGATGCCGAGGCCAAGATAGGAAAGTGCTGCCTCCGCAAGGATCGCATCGCCCATGCCCAGCGTTCCGATCACCAGGATCGGGCCGATCATGTTGGGCAGGATCTGCGTGATCATGATGCGGATATCGCCATAGCCGAGCGTCTTGGCCGCCTGCACATAGCCTTGCTTCTTCAAGGACAGCGCCGAGCTTCGGGCGATGCGACAGGTCCATGACCAGTTGGTGAGCCCGAGCGCGATCAAGAGGCTGACGAGGCCGGGGCCGAGGATCGCCATGATGGCGAGCGCGAAGATCAGGCTCGGGATCGCCAACATCAGGTTGGTGAGCCCGGTGACGAAATCGTCCCACCAGCCGCCGAAATAGCCGGCCGAAATGCCGAGTGCCAGGCCGATCAGCGTATTGATCACCTGCGAGCCGATACCGACGGCAAGCGAGATGCGAGCGCCATAGAGAATGCGGCTGAGGACGTCGCGCCCTTGCGCATCGGTTCCGAACCAGAACTGCGCGTCCGGCGGCAGTTCCGCATTCATCAGGTCGGCGTCGAGCACCGGATCGGTCGGCGCTATCAAGGGTGCCAGCAGCGCCGCGGCGATGATGACGATACAGATGACGCCACCGATGAGGAGATTGAGCCGTATTCTCATGGATCTATCCGTGGCTGATGCGCGGATCGATGACCGCGTAAAGAATATCGACGATGGTGTTGATGAGCAGGAACCAGAGAACGATGACGAGGATCGCACCCTGAACCACGGGAATGTCGCGCAGACTGACGCTGTCGACCAGCAGAGACCCCAGGCCCGGCCACGAGAACAGCTTCTCGACGACGACCGCCTGCCCCATCATCGAGCCGAACTGCAGGCCGATGGTGGTGATGATCAGCACCAGCACGTTGCGCACGACATGCCATGTGACGAGGCGAAAGCCGTTCATGCCCTTGGCGCGGGCGGTCCGGATGAAATCGGCGTTCATCACGTCGAGCACCGCGGCGCGCGTCGTGCGCGCCAACAGCGCCATCGGCGCAATGCCGAGCGTCAAGGCCGGCAGGATGAGGTTGATCGGTCCGCCTTCACCGTAGCCGAAGCTCGGCAGCCAGCCGAGTGTCAGCGCAAACAGATACATGCCAAGTAGTCCGAGCCAGAACTGCGGCAGCGACAGGCCCGAGATCGCGCCGATCATGGTCAGCGTGTCGATGACGCTGCCCGGCTTCAACGCGGCGATGAAGCCGAGTGGCACCCCGACGAACATCGCGATCGCCATCGCCGCGAACGCCAGCTTCAAGGTCGGCCACATGCGCTCGCCGATCAGATGGACCACCGGCTGGCGGCTGCGGAACGAGGTTCCGAGATCGAACCTGGCGAGATCGGACAGATACGCGCCGAACCGCACGTAAAGCGGTTGGTCGAGGCCGAACTCCCGCGTCATCTTCTCGACGATCTTCGGGTCGCCGCCGCCCTTGCCATTGGCCGTCAGGCTGGTGGCGATGCTGCCCGGCACGACGCTGAAGATCACAAAGATCAACAGCGATATCGCGATGACAGTCGGGATCACCTGCAAAATGCGGCGCACGACGAACTGAAGCATTCATTTCCCCCTCGTCGCCCATCAACGGATGCGCCGGCGATAGCTCCCCGGCACCCGCCAATGACCGATAACACCAGTCTGGCCCGATCATTCCGGCGGACCGTCACATCGTAAGTCTTGCCTTACGTTGGCGACAGCAATGCACGCCAGATACCAACGGAAAAGCCCCGACATCGCACGGGCGACGCCGGGGCGCTTTCATCAACGTCCGGCTGGAACCGTTTCGTCCACCCAGAGCTTCTCATAGGACTGGATCGCCAGTTCGGCAGAGTTCGGCTGCAACCCGTGCAGCCAGGGCTGGTAGGCCATCACCGCCTTGTTGTAGTTGAAGAACCAGACCGGTGCTTCTTCCTGAACAAGGTTGTTTGCCTTGCGCAGCAGCTCGTTCTTTTCCTCGTCGGTCTTGGCGACCTTGGCCGCTTCGAACAGCTTGTCGAAATCGGCATTGGCGAACTTCTGGTAGTTGCACGCCGCCTGGGACGTCTTGGAGTAGAAGCACTGCATCGCCGTCAATGCATCAGGGCCGCTTTCCGAGGACCACATGAACGACTGGAAATCGCCAGCCGGCACGACTTCCGAGAGCACCGAAGCCTCGACCGGCTTTGCCTTTACGCGGATGCCGACCTTTTCCAGCATCGGGATGATCGCCTCGACGATCGTCAGGCCCCAGCTCTCATTCTGCGTCGCCGTCAGTTCGACATCGAAGCCGTCGGCATAGCCGGCCTCGATGAGCAGTGCCTTCGCCTTTTCCGGATCGTAGGCATAGGGCTGGGCGTCCTGGTCATAGGCCGGCGACGACGTCGGCAGCCAGCCGCTCGCCCGGTAGGCCTTGTCCTTCGCCAGCCGCTTGATGATCAGGTCGGCGTTGATCGCATAGTTGAACGCCTGGCGAACGCGCTTGTCCTTGAACGGCTCGAAATCGAGATTGAAGCCGACATAGCGCGTATAGACTTCGGCGACCTCGAGCAGCCCCTTGGACAGCTCCGGATCGGCCTGATAGGCGACGTACTGCGACGGCCCGAGGACGGAGACGTCGACCTCCTTGTTGCGGAACGCAACGTCACGCGCCGAGGCATCGCCCATGATCAGGATGTTGATCTTGTCGGCGTAGGGCTTGTCCTTCTCGTAGTACTTCTCCCATTTCTCGACCGTCAGGCGCGAGCCGGGCACATACTCGGCAAACTTGTAGGGCCCGAGGCCGATCGGATGGCTCTGGAAGCTTTCCTTGTCGGCTTCGCCGGCGGGATAGATCGCCGTGTTGTTGCGCATGAACAGGAAGGCCGGATCAACTGGATCCGTCAGCGTCACTTCCAGCGTGAAATCGTCGACCTTCTTCAGGCCCGAAATCGCCTCGGCCTTGCCGGCCATGTAGTCGGCGCCGCCCTTGATGTTGGCGATGTAGCGCGAGGGTGGATAGGCCTTGGCCGGATCGGCCATGCGGGTGAAGCTCGAGACGATGTCGTCGGCCGTCATCTGCTTGCCGTTGTGGAAATAGGCGTCCTGGCGCAGCTTATAGGTATAGACCAGCTTGTCGGCGGAGATGCCGACATCGGTCGCAAGCGCCAGCACCGGCACGTTCTTGTCCGCGTCCCAGTCATAAAGGGTGCGGTGGATCGCCTTGGCGTAGAATTCGTCCTGCGTCTGCGGCGACGCCTGGATGTCGAGCGTCGAGAAGCTGTCGCCATAGGGCGCCACGAAGTTGACCGTTCCGCCCGCCCGCGGCGTATCGGCCGCCTGGACAGACGCTACGCCTGCCAGCAGCGCTGCCGTCAATGTCGAAAGCAATGCTATTTTCTTCATCATTCCGGTATTCCTCCCCACTTGTTGTTCTGCGTATGGATGAACAAGATCGCGATCTCATCCGACCTCCCGGATCGGCTGAGATGCATGAAGCCGCCCTTGCGGCTCCCTTTCGCCTTCGTCAGGCGTTCTGTCGCTCGAAGACCACCTCGCCGCCCCGGATTGCCAGGGTGCAGCGCGTATCGTTGAGGATGTCTTCGGGGCTGGCCGTCAGCATGTTCCTGGAGAACACGGCGATGTCGGCAAGCTGCCCAGGGACCAGCCGTCCCTTGACCATTTCGAGCTTCTGCGAGAACGCGCCGTATTCGGTGTAGACCTGCAGAGCCTCCTCGATGGAGACCCGCTCGCGAGCATCCATCACGGTGCCCTTGGCTGTCTTGCGCGTCAGCATGCTGTAGATGTTGGGGAACGGATTGGGATGACAGACCGGCGCATCGCTGCCGGTCGCGGGCCTCAGCCCCAGATCCTTCCAGGTCTTCAAGGGATAGCTCGACAGCGCCCGCTCTTCGCCAAGCACCGAGACATAGGCATCGCCGAAATCGTAGATGAACACCTGTTGCGGACACGGATATATGCCCGCCTTCACCATGCGCCGGTGCTGCGTGTCACTGGAAAAACCGCAATGCTCGATCCGATGGCGGCGGTCCGCGTCCGGGATCGCCTCGAGCGCCTTCTCGTAGGCCGTGATCAACTGGTCGATCGCTGCGTCGCCGATGGCATGGCAGGCCAGTTGATAGCCCTTGGCATGCGCGTCGAGCACGAGAGATTCGAGTTCCGAATCCGAGAGAATCTGAACGCCGGTGTTGTCGCCGCCGAGATAGGGGCTGCTCATCCAGGCGGTGCGGCCGCCGGCCGATCCGTCGAGGAAGATCTTGACGGCGCCGACTTTCAGCATGTCGTCGCCGACACCGGAAACAAGGCCCGCCTCGTAGCTCTGCGGCACGATCGAAACCTTGGGGTCGCCGAGAAGAACCAGCCAGGTGCGCACCGGCAGCCTGTTGCTGAGCTTCGCCAGATTGTAGGCCTTGATCTCGTCAAGGCCTGCGACCTGACCGACCGCCGCATCCATGATGCTGGTGATACCGTAGGACAGGAGAAGATTGCCGGCGCTCTCGATCGCATCAATCATGTCGTCGGTCGAAGCTTTCGGGATTGCCGCGCGGACCAGGCCTTGCGCATTTTCTGCGACCAGACCCGTCAGGGCGCCGGAGGCCTGTTCGATCAGACCGCCTTCCGGCACGGCCGTGTTCTCGTCGACGCCGGCAAGGCGGAATGCCTCTGAATTGAAGATCGATACATGCCCGCAGGCGCGCACCACCATGACGGGGTGGTGCAGCGCGACCGCATCGAGTTCGGCGCGAAGCGGATGGCGGCCGGTATCGAGCTTGGTCTGGTCGTAACCGCGCGCCCGGATCCAGGTGCCGGGGGGCGTGCTTTCGGCCTGATGCTTGATTGCAGCCAGCAGGCTTTCGAGGGTCGGTGCTGCCTGCGGCGTCGCGTCGACCCAATTCAACGTCAGGCCGACCGAAATCAGGTGGAGATGTGCGTCGTTGAGACCAGGCGTGGCGAACTGCCCTTGAAGGTCGAGAAGCTCAGTGCCGTCGCCGCGATAGGCCTCCATTTCCTGTCTCGTGCCTGTCGCCAGGATTTTGCCCTGCCAGATCGCCAGGGCCTCGACGACGCCCTCGGCTAGACCGCACCAGATCACGCCGTTGTGCACGATCATGTCGGCGTGAAAACACTGTCCCGCTGGCATCTAAGGCTCCTCCCCTTCGGCCGTCACTGCAATTCAGAGCCACGCTTCGTTGCACGCGCGGCCCTCGGCACAGCCCGTGTCTCCCGCCCCCGCCAGTGGCGCGCCGAAACTGGATCTTTATCCGTTCCGGTGCAGCGCTCTCATGGGCCACAAGTTGTGCAGTTGGGGATGCTAGAGAAAAGGAAAGCGGCTCGCCAATGCATAGAATTTCAAGCGCTATGAAATTATTGCATAACAGCTCTGGGTAGATCGGTCGCCAGACTTGCAGGACCTGCACGACTGCGCCGCACCGGCGATACACTTCCCTATCGAGAACTTAAGAACGGCGCGTGGCGCGCGGACAGCGGCGCTACTGCATAATTCCTTAAATCGGAATCGATTTAAGGATAAAATTATGCAGCAAGTTAAGAGCGTTACAGCGTCCTTTGCGCCTCATATTTGACGCACGGCGCTGTAGGGCGGGAAGCGTCCAGAGTGTCAGGCTGCCCGCCAATGCGACACCACGCCTATGCCGAACGACAGCGGCGCGCGTCAAAGATGACGCGCGCCGCGGTAACCCACTTCAGTGGCGATTACGAGCGCTTTTGCAACGTCGCATAGACAACGTTGCGGTTCGCTCCGAACGTCACGTGCGATTCGAAATTGGAGCCGTCGACACTTTCGTTGACGATGCTCCACATGTCCGACTGCGAGCGCAGCAGCAGCGCCCAGTTCATGAAGGTCTCCATATAGCCGTCGACGCCGATGTCCGTTGCGAAATTGGCGAAGAGGAAGACGCCGTTGGGCTTCAGCATCTGCAGGCAGCGGCGTGTGAGCTTCACCGCCACGTTGTGGGGCAGGTAGTCGTAAAGCCCTGCCGCGTAGACGAAGTCGAACTTGCCGAGCTTGTGCGCCCGGGTGAGAATCCCACGGACGGAGCCGTCGATCGCCTCGACCCTGGTTCCCCGAAAATCCCTGGTGATGGATCCGACACTGAGCGGGTCCTGGTCGAGCGCGACCCAGCGCTTTATGCGCCCTTCCTGCAGAGCAACCGAACGGTTTGCCTCGCGCAGATGCCCGGCGGCAATCGTCAGGATTTCCGCCTCCCCACCGCGCGTGGCCGCGATCTCATCGACATGCTGCGTCAGCAGATCCCGGCGCTCCCGCACGGCAACCGACGACGAGGCGTCCTTGGTATAGTCATAGAGAGCCTTGCCCATTGGCGACGCCTTGGCGATCTCACCGGCAACGCTGGGGTGGCCGTAGATGAAGTCGAGCAATTGGGCGTCGCCCGAGTAACCCCGCGGTTTTTCGAAGGACCAGCGGGTAAAAGGGTCCTGGAGGAAGAATTCCGACACCGGATGTTTTTGTGCGATCGGAATCAGTTCCTGCCAAACGCTCGGATGAAATTTTGCGCGCGTCTCGTGAAGTGCTGCCGCCAATCGATGTATTATCTTCCTGGGGTCCAGTTGCTGAGCAAATTGCTGCTGTGCAATTTGGAGAATCAGCGCGAGTTCGGCTTTTCCTGTTGCAAACTGCTCGTCATAAAACTCACTTCTTGACGAAGCGAACTCGGTTGCGATTGATTGGGGAGTAATAAGACTTTCGCCATCGAACACGATTTGAAGCTGGCTCACGCAAAACCCATCCGTTAATGCTCTGTTAACAATATGGGTAAGAATGCGCGAACTGCGTCTCGAATTGCAAGTTTTTGTAGAGTATATGGTAAATACTGGCGGACAGTATCCATTTGGATACACCCCTGCACCGGCCGTCAGTCTCGGCTAATTTATCAAAATTTAATAGGCGTCTTCTACGATGTCGTTGACGCCTGCCTGTCCTTGTTGTGGTACCCAGTGAATGGCAAGCGTGGAGCGTCTGAAGCAACGTCCAGAGATGGAAAAACGAGACCAGATTTCCGTTGAGCGCGACGCAACTCCCTGGACCGGTGCATGAAGCAAACCCTGGCCGACGTCGTTGAGATAGATTTGCACAAGCAGCCACTCAGACCGCTGCCGGCGGAGCTGCGCGTACTCTATCGCCAGGAAGGCGAAACGACACGCAGGGAAGCGACGAGAAAAGGGCTGTGGATCGCCGTTGCGGTCTATCTCCTGTTTTCGATTACCGACCTGTTGCTGATCTCCGATGTCGCACGCTACACGATCGCCTCGCGCTTTGTCGTAGGCGCGGTTGCGCTTGCCGTCCTGGAAATCCAGGTCCACTTCAACGTTAAGACGGACTGGCTGGACAGGACCTGTTCCGGCGCGCTTGTTTTCGGCTATCTCGGCTGGCTCATTCCGGCAATGATGACCGCGCACACGCAGAACATGTCCTACTACATGATCTTCGGTGCCATCTTCATGATGGGCGCCAACCTGTTCTTCATCTTCCAGTTCCGCCTTTCGGTGATCTCGTCGAGCATCATCCTTGGCGCCTTTTTCCTCGATCTCTTATATTTCTCGCCGCAGAACCCCTCCTACCAGCTGGCCTTCGGCACCTTTTTCGTCTCCTGTTTCGTCTTCACCTCCTACGTCAACTGGAAGCTCAACCGCGAACGTTACAAGGTCTTCCTCAATGCGTTCGAGGCAAGGGTGCAACAGCGTGAGGCGACCGAGCGCGGCAAGGCGCTGCTCAGGCTCTCCAACACCGATTCCCTGACCGGTCTCGACAATCGCCGAGCCGTGGACCAGAAGCTCAGGGAATACTGGGGCGACTGGCAAAAGTTCGGCGACAGCTTCGCAGCGATCCTGATCGACGTCGACTTCTTCAAGAAATACAACGACTGCTATGGTCACCAGGAAGGCGACCGTTGCCTCATTCTCGTGGCCAACACGCTGAAGGAATCGATCGAGCAACTCGACGCGTCCATCGGCCGCTACGGCGGCGAAGAATTCATCATCCTCGCGCGTATGGACACGCGCGAAGAAGCAGCCGATCTCGCCGACGCCATTTGCCGCACGGTGCAGCGCCTCGAACTGGTGCACGGACAGCGGCGCGACGGCACGTCCATCGTCACGGTCAGTGTCGGCGCCGCCTTCACCAGACATCAGACGGGCTCCAAGCTCGAGCGGATCATCCACGAGGCCGACCGGGCGCTTTACGCTGCGAAGGCGAGTGGCCGCAACTGCGCCAGGGTCTTCGACCCGAACGACCCGCAGACCAGCGACGAGAGCGAGAACATCGCCGCGCTCTTGAAGATCGCGACCGATCAGGATCTCGTCTCCCTCGTCTACCAGCCGATCAAGAATGTCGCGACGGGCCGCGTCGAGGCCGTCGAAGCGCTGATGCGACTGAAAATGCTGGATGGGACCGCGGTTCCCCCGAGCCTTTTCATCCCCATTGCCGAGCGCACCGGCGCCATCATCGACCTGGGGCGCTGGGCAATCCGCACGGTCTGCCGCGAGCTTCTCGCAAACGATCATGTGCCTGTCGTCAGCGTCAATGTCTCGCCTATCCAGCTGAAGACGCCGGGCTTTGCCACATCCGTTGCCGCTATCCTTGGTGAGACGGGAGTGGCCGGCGGCCGGCTCGCCTTCGAAATTACCGAGGGCCTCGAGATGGAGATGCACTCGGACGTGCTGCGCTGCATCAGCGACCTCGAAACGCTGGGCATCCGGATTTGGCTCGACGATTTCGGGACGGGCTTTGCCGGCCTTTCCTGGCTCCGTCTGATCGATTTCGATACGGTCAAGATCGACCGCTCGTTCCTTCACGATTGCGGCACGCCAAAGGGCAAGGCAATGCTGAAGGATATCATCGGGCTGGTCAGGAATCGCGGACACAAGATCCTGGTGGAAGGTGTCGAAACCGAGGAACAAATGGCGCTGATGCGGGCGTTCCGCATCGACCATGTTCAGGGCTTCCATGTCGGCCGCCCCGCTTCCGCTGCGAACTATCGCAAAAGCGCGGATACTGAACTGCGCCCGACCAACCTCGTCAGACCGGCATAAAAACGCAAGCGCCAGTCCTCACCAACGAACGCCCGTCTTGCGCGTCCTCATTGGCGCAAGTGCTCTACCGCTAGCCCGGGGGCACTTCTCCCAGCCGCCGCAGTGTCATAGGTCACCTGCTACCGAGTCCAGCGCTATGGCCAGGCGGCGTAACTGGTGTTGAGATCGCTTCTTTTCGCCACCGCGCCAGCCCGGTGCGCCCGCGGCGATATTCCGGTCAGCCGTTTGAAGAAGCGGCTGAAATAGGCCGCATCCCTGAAGCCGAGGCTTTCGGCGACTTCTGCGACCTGCAGGCCGGAATTGTCGAGCAGTATCACCGCCTCGGTCATCAACCTTGCATGGATGAGTTCCATCGGCGTGCGGCCGGTGGCCCGACGGACGGCGGTGTTGAGCCGATCTGCGGTCACCCCGAGCAGATGCGCATATTCCGCGAGCGCCCAATGGTCGCGCAGGTGGAGTTCCACCAGATGGACGAAGCCGCGCACGATAGCCCGAGGCGAGGGCTGCGGCCGGTCGTGGCCGGTGCCCGCCAGCCGCCAGATGGCAATCAGGGTCAATGCCAGGTGGTGGCGGATTACCTCCTGCGCCCCCGCTTCGTTGGCCCTCAGTTCCTGTTCGATTGCCTGCAGACCCGCCGCAAGCTGCCTGGCCGCGACCAGCGGAATGCGCGCACCGAGGATCGGCCTGGCGATCGCTTCACGAACCTGCGCAAAAACTGCCCCCATCGGCATCGCCGAACCCAGCACGACATCGGGAATGGCGAGCGATGCCCCTTCCGCTCCTGCATCAAAGATGACGGCACCGGTCTCGCCCGCGGGTGCCCAGACGATCGCCGGCCCCTGCAGCGGCACGTCGTAGCGACCCAGGCGGATATGGCCGCCGCCGGAAAGGAGCAGGAAGATACGGTTGCGCGTGCCGCGAAAGGTCCATTCCGACGGCGAGAGCGCGGCGCGAAAGAACCGCGCCTCCGTGGGCCCGGGCGGACGTGCGGAACCGCCTGTTGTGGCGGTCGTCGCGTTGTTGGTCGAACCCGGCAATGTGTCGCTCCCGTTTCCGTGAAAAGTACAAGTATCTCTTGTAAAAGTCTATTCCGTCTAGGACGGGCGACAGCTAGCGTGATGATGTCGAAATCGGCGAGCCTGGAAGTGGAGGAGAACAAGCCTTCAGGCGCGGCGCGACGCAACGGCCCGCAGCTTAAGGGCCACATGGGAGGAAAATCATGAAAACCTTTCGACGCAGGCAGGTCCTGCGAACGACGGCGCTTGCCGCGATCATGCTGGCTGCCGGTATCGCAAACCCTGCCAGTGCGCAGGACAGGAAATCCGTAAAGATCGGCTACGCAATCTCCAAGACCGGCCCCAATGCCGGCGGTGCGGGCATCACCACATTGCCGAACTACCAGCTCTGGATCAAAGACGTGAACGATGCCGGCGGTCTCGAACTGCCCGACGGTAGCAAGCTGCCGATCGAAGTCGTCGAATATGATGACCGTTCCTCCTCGGAAGAAGTGGTGCGCGCCGTCGAGCGCCTGGCGACGCAGGACGAGGTGGATTTTATCCTGGTGCCATGGGGAACCGGCTTCAACCTGGCGGTCGCGCCGCTGTTTGACCGCTACGGCTATCCGCAGCTTGCGGTATCGGCAGTTACCGACAAGGCGCCGCAGTTCGTCCAGCGTTGGAAGAAGAGCTTCTGGATGCTCGGCGGCGGTCACGACTATGCCAAGGCGCTGGCTGCAATCCTGGCCGAAGCCGGCAAAACCGGCGCGATCAACAACAGGGTCGCCATGGTTTCCGTTGCCGACGGGTTTGGCATCGATCTGGTAACGGCAGCGCGTCCGGCTTTCGAGGAGACGGGCATCGAGGTGGTCTACGACAAGACCTATCCGGTCGGGACCTCGGATTTCTCGCCAATGATCAACGAAGCGAAGGCAAGTGGCGCCGACACTTTCGTTGCCTTCTCCTACCCCCCGGACACGTTTGCCTTGACCCAGCAGGCCCAGGTCGCAAGCTTCAATCCCAAGGTTCTCTATCTCGGCGTCGGCACCGGTTTTCCCGCCTACGGCAAGAACAACGGCGACAACGCCACGGGGATCATGAGCCTTGGCGGCATCGACCCGAACAACCAGGCGAATGCCGATTACCGCAAGCGCCACGAAGCCGTCACCGGCACCGCTCCCGATTACTGGGGCAGCGTCATCACCTATGCCAGCCTGCAGATGCTGCAGGAGGCAATCAAGCGCAAGGGTCTCGATCGCGAAGCCGTTTCGGCCGAACTCGCAAGCGGCACCTTCCAGACGGTGGTCGGCGAAACCAGGTTCGAGGACAACCAGCTGCGTACGCTGTGGTGGACCGGCCAGTGGCAGAACGGCGCCTTCGTCGGCGTTGCGCCGGGTGATCGGGCCGGCGTCAGCAAGGTCGTCCTGCCGCGGCGGGAGTGGAAGCAGAACTGACCCAGGCGAACGTCTCGCGCACCCGTCCCTCTCCCTGTCTCAACGGAGAGAGGGACGAAGCCGCCGCGCCGAGAGTTCGCCAACAGTGGTCACGAAGCGGAAAAATTGAAGTGCAGCCCTTCATCGCAGGAGAAGGGCGGCAGGAAGGCGTGGCGCCCAAGGCGCGCATGCCCCTGATAACGCATGAAGGAGGAGGCCGATGCTCGTCACGGCCCTGTTGTCCGGGCTTGTGCTCGGAGGAACTTACGCGCTGGTCGCCATGGGACTGACATTGCAGTACGGCATCGCGCGCATCATGAATCTGGCCTATGGCGAAGTGGTGATCGCCGCGGCCTTTCTGGCCTATACGCTGTTCACCGCCTGGGGCATCAGCCCGGTTGCCGGCCTGTTGATCGCAGCCCCCGCCGGCTTCGCGCTCGGCTATGTCATCTACGGCGTGATGATGCGTCCGCTGGTTGCCCGCGCCCGGGACAAGGCGAGCCTTGAGATCGATTCCATCCTTGCAACCTTCGGCCTCCTCTTCGTCATCCAAGGCGTTCTGCTGGTGGTTTTCGGTGCCAATTTCACCAGCTACAGCTATCTCAATGTCGCAGTGAACGTCCTCGGCACCACGCTTGCCGCCAACCGATTGCTCGCCTTCGTCCTGGCCGCAGTCTTTGCCGGCGGGCTGTATCTGCTCCTGACCCGCACCCTGTGGGGCACGGCACTTCGTGCGGTTTCGGTCGCACCCGGCTCGGCGCCGCTGGTCGGCATCGATGTCGATCGCGCGGCGCGCATGGCCTTTGCGCTCGGCGGCGCGCTGGCGGCGGCCGGTGGGGTGGTCATCTCGATGTACCAAACCTTCACCGCGACATCCGGCGTCGTCTTCACCATGAAGGCGCTGATCGTCGTCATCATGGGCGGCGTCGGCAATATCCTCGGCGCCTTGTCGGCAGGCCTGATCCTGGGCGTGGTCGAGACCTTCGTCGCCACCTACCTCGACCCTGGCCTCACACTCGCTGCAACCTATGCCATCTTTCTCGTCGTGCTGCTCTGGCGGCCGTCCGGACTGTTCGGGAGGATTGCCCGATGAACCGCGACATCGTTTTTGCCACCGCCGGCTTCGTCGCGGTCGTAGCAGCGCTCGCCAGCGTGCCCGTTTTTGCCGGGCCCTACGGTGTGACGCTGATGATCGGCCTGCTCGGCTATGTCACGCTCGCCTCCGCCTGGTCGCTGTTTTCCGGCCCGACACGATATGTGTCGCTGGCAACCGTCGCCTTCTTCGGCCTCGGCGCCTATACCGTTGCCGTCTTCAGCGAGAGCCTGAGCTATCCCTTGCTGCTCGTCGTCGCCGGACTGATCGGCCTCGGGCTGGCAGTCGTCGTCGGCCTTGCGACGTTGCGGCTTGCCGGCGTCTACTTCGTGATCTTCACCTTCGGCCTTGCCGAGCTCGTACGCCAGCTCGTCACCTGGTACGAGGTCAACATGACCGGGACGCTCGGCCGCTACATTTTCCTGCCGGTCACGCCGGAAGGCATCTACTGGCAGCTGCTGGCGCTTGCGGCCCTCACCTTCGTGATCGCCTGGGCGATCGGCCGCAGCCGCATCGGCCTGGCTTTGAAGGTGATCGGCGACGACGAGGTGGTGGCGAGCCATTGCGGCATCGACATCGCCAGGGTCAAGCTCGCGCTCTTTGCCGTCAGTTCGGTGATCATCACCCTTGTCGGCGCGATCCAGGCGCCGCGCTGGACCTATGTCGAACCGTCGATCGCCTTCAACCCGACCATTTCCTTCCTGACGCTGATCATGGCGCTGCTCGGCGGAGCAAACCGGCTCTATGGGCCGATGCTCGGTGCCGTGCCGCTGTTCCTGCTGTTCGAATGGCTGTCGGCGAATTTCCCGAACCACTATTCGATCATCCTCGGCCTCTTGTTCATCGCCATCGTCTTCGTTCTGCCCCGCGGCGTGCTCGCCTTTGTCGAGGAACATTGGACGCGCCTGCGCGGCAACGACACGCGAGCCGGGAAAGGAGCTGCCGAATGAGCGAACTGCTGACGGTCTCCAATCTCACCAAACGCTTCGGCGGCCTGACCGCCGTCAACGACGTATCGTTCTCGCTGGCGCCGGGAGAAATTGTCGGGCTGCTCGGACCGAACGGGTCGGGCAAGACCACTGTGCTCAATATGGTTTCGGGCTATCTGGCCCCAAGCGGCGGCACGATCGCTCTGCGGAGGCAGGTCGTTTCCGGGCTGGCGCCCAACCGCATCGCGCTCAAGGGTGTCGCCAGAACCTTCCAGCTGGTGCGCGGCCTGCCGTCTCTCACCGTTGCTGAAAACGTCATCGCCGCGCTTGCCTTTGGCAAACGCCCGCTTTGGGGATCGGCCGCGGCCACCGAGGCGCTCGCCTGCCTCGAACAGGTCGGGCTTGCGCACAAGGCGCAGCAGAGCGCCAAGGACCTGACCTACATCGATCAGAAGCGAATGGAGCTAGCCCGGGCACTTGCCGCGGAACCGGAACTGCTGCTGCTCGACGAGTGGCTGGCGGGTCTCAACCCGACAGAGCTTTTGACGGGAATAGACCTGATCCGTAGCCTTCGCAGCCGCGGCATCACCATTCTTCTGGTCGAACACGTGATGGATGCCATCCGCGCGCTCTGCGACCGCTGCATCGTCATGAACGCCGGACGCAAGATCGCCGACGCACCAACGGCGGAGGCACTTTGCGACCCGGAGGTGGTCAGGGCCTATCTGGGAGATGGTCATGCTTGAAGTCAGCGATCTCTCGCTCCACTACGGCCGTCACATCGCCCTGCACCAGCTTTCGCTCAAGGTCGGCAAGGGTGAGACCGTCGTTATTCTCGGCGCCAACGGTGCCGGCAAATCCTCGCTGCTGAAATCGATCGCCGGCCTGACCAAGCCGGACGCCGGCGCACTGATATCCTTCGACAAGCGCGTCATCACCGGGACACCCGCGCATGACGTTCTGGAAGCGGGCATCGCGCTGGTGCCAGAGGGCCGCGGCGTTTTCGGCGATCTGACGGTGGAAGAAAACCTTGCCCTCGGCGCCTATGCCAAGCGCGCCCGACAGGGCGCCAGGGACCGGCAGGATTTCGTCTACAGCCTGTTTTCGAAGCTGCGCGATCGGCGAAGCCAATATGTCAACACCATGTCCGGCGGCGAGCAGCAGATGGTTGCGATCGGTCGGGCGCTGATGTCGAAGCCCGATCTTCTCATGCTGGACGAACCGAGCCTCGGTCTTGCACCGGTCGTCGTCGGTGAGCTGTTCGCCAGTCTTGCCCGCATCAAGGCGGCCGGCCTGGCGCTGCTGATCGTCGAGCAGAACGTGAAAATGACGCTTTCGATTGCTGATCGCGGCTATCTCGCAGAAGCCGGCCGCATTACCGGTGAAGGCACCGCACAGGCATTGATGAGCGACGCTGCCGTGCAGCGCGCCTTCCTCGGCGCCGCCAACTGAACAGACAAGGAGAAATCATGAGCATGCTGGGATTGAAGATCAACAATGCCGAGGTCGAAGCGGCGGATGGCCGCGTCTTCGAACGGCTGAACCCGATTTCCGGCGAGGTGGCGTCGACCGTGGCGGCCGCGAACGTCGATGACGCGCGACAGGCGGTCAATGCTGCGGCAAGGGCCTTCCCGGCCTGGGCGGCGACCGGCCCCGGCCAGCGGCGCAAGCTGCTGCTGGCGGCCGCCGACCGCCTACAGGCAAAGGCGCCCGAGTTCGTCGCCGCGATGGCTTCCGAAACCGGAGCGACCGCCGGCTGGGCGATGTTCAATGTCGCGCTTGCCGCCGACATGCTGCGCGAGGCGGCATCGCTGACCACCCAGATCGCCGGCGAAGTGATCCCGTCGAACCGGCCGGGGAGCCTCGCGATGGCGATCCGGCAACCGGCAGGCGTCGTACTGTCGATCGCCCCCTGGAACGCGCCCGTCATTCTCGGCGTGCGCTCGCTGGCAACCCCGCTTGCCTGCGGCAACACCGTCGTCATGAAGACCTCTGAAATCTGCCCGCGCACCCACCGTTTGATTGTTGACGCGCTGCACGACGCGGGCCTGCCGGAAGGCGTGCTCAATGCCGTGTCGAACGCGCCGGAAGACGCCGGCGAGATCGTCGAGGCCTTGATCGCCCATCCGGCCGTGCGGCGCGTCAACTTCACCGGTTCGACCCGTGTCGGCCGGATCATCGCCGAAAGTGCCGGCCGCCACCTCAAGCCCGCCTTGCTCGAGCTCGGCGGCAAGGCACCCTTCGTCGTGCTCGACGATGCCGATCTCGAACAGGCTGTCGCCGCCGCCGCCTTCGGCGCCTACATGAACCAGGGCCAGATCTGCATGTCGACCGAGCGCATCGTCGTCGACGAGACGATCGCCGACCGCTTCGTCGAGGCGCTGGCCGCCAAGGTGAAGACGTTGAAGGCCGGTGACCCGCGCAAGGGCGACACGCCGCTCGGCTCGGTCGTCGATGCCCATGCCGCCCAGCGGATCGACGCGCTGGTGCGCGATGCCGTTGCCAAGGGCGCGACACTGGCAGCCGGCGGCGGCATCGACGGCACGATCGTCGACGCCACGCTGCTCGACCGGGTGACATCGGCGATGCGGATCTACGGCGAGGAGAGTTTCGGCCCCGTGGTCTCGGTCGTTCGCGTCGGCTCCATCGACGAAGCGGTGCGCGTCGCCAACGACACGGAGTATGGCCTTTCCTCCGCCGTCTTCGGCAAGGATATCAATCGGGCGATGGCCGTTGCGCGCCGGATCGAATCCGGCATTTGCCACATCAACGGCCCGACGGTTCACGACGAGGCGCAGATGCCCTTCGGTGGCGTCAAGGAGTCCGGCTATGGACGCTTTGGTGGCAAGGCCGGCATCGCCGAGTTCACCGAACTTCGCTGGATCACCATTCAGGACGGCCCGATCCACTATCCGATCTAGCAACCGACGTTCGAAAAACGGCGATCAGGGCGGCGGGGAGCGGGCCTGATCGCCGTGACCGGAAGATTGGCCGGCATTGAGGAGGAGGCAAGCTTGGCGGCACTGGAAAACAAGACCTGCATCATCACCGGCGGCGCCGGCAGTCTCGGATTGGCGGCGGCGAAGCTGTTTCTTGACGAAGGCGCCAATGTGGCGCTCGTCGATCTGTCGATGTCGGCGCTGCAGGAGGCTGCCAAGGCCCTGCCGAGCGAGCGTGTGCTGCTTGTCGAAGCCGACGTTTCACGGGCGGCCGATGCCAAACGCTATGTCGAACGGACAGCAGACCGCTTCGGTGCGATCGACGTGCTCTTCTCCAATGCCGGCAATTTCGGCATCGTCGCACCGATCGATATCTATCCCGAGGATGTCTTTGACACGGTACAGGCTGTGCATGTCAAAGGCGCCTTTCTCGCCGCCAAACATGTGGTTCCCTGCATGCGTGATGACGGCTCCATCATCATCACCTCGTCGGTCGCCGGCCTGCGCGGCGACCCCGGTGTCTATGCCTATATCACCGCCAAACACGCGCAGATCGGGCTGATGCGGTGCCTTGCCAAGGAACTGGCTCCGCGCCGGATCCGTGTCAACACTGTCCATCCCGGGCCGATCGACAACGGCTTTCAGTTGGCCGTCGAACAGGGTCTCGGCGCGGCCATCGGCACTGACGGCACGGATTTCTTCAACCGGATGATCCCACTCGGTCGCCACGGCACGCCTGATGAGATCGCCCGCTCCGTCCTTTACCTCGCCAGCGACCAGTCGAGCTTCGTGACCGGCACGACGCTGATGGTCGATGGCGGCATGAGCGCCTGAAGCGAGGAAGTGAAAATGAACCATCGGAACGAAGCGCCCAGCCTGAGCGAAACGATGACTGCAGGCGGCGCGCTGCTGGCGCGTCTGAAGGCCGTCGGTGTCGACTATATCTTTGCCAATTCCGGCACCGACTTCCCGCCTGTTATCGAGGGGCTCGCCGAGGCCGAGGCAAAAGGCATCGCGCTTCCGCAAGCGATCGTCATTCCGCACGAGAGCGCAGCCATGGCAATGGCTCACGGCTACTATCTTGCGACCGGCCGCCCGCAGGCCGTCATGGCGCACACCAATGTCGGTCTTGCCAATTGCGCCATCGGCGCAATCAACGCCGCAACCGAGCATATCCCGGTGCTGCTTTTTTCCGGCAAGACCCCGGTCAGCGAACGCGGCCATCTTGGCTCGCGCACCGTGCCGATCGGCTGGGGCCAGGAGATGCGCGACCAGGCGGCACTGGTGCGCGAAGCGGTGAAATGGGACGACGAACTGCGCTTTGCCGAACACGTGCCGCAGATGGTCGACCGGGCGCATGCGATCGCCACCTCCACGCCGCGCGGTCCTGTCTATATGAGCCTGCCGCGCGAGGTGCTGTGCGGGCCCTGCCCGACCGAAGGTCTGGCCGATCCGCCGTCGATGCAGCCGGCCGTGCACAGCCCGGAACCGGCAACGATCGCGCAAGCCGCCTTGCTGCTTGCCCGGGCGCGCAATCCGGTGATTTTCGCGCAACGCGGCGCCGGCTCTCAGGTCGGCTTCGAGGCGCTCTCCAGACTTGCCTCCGAATGGGCGATCCCGGTCTGCCAATATTGGGCGGTTCAGCTCGCCATCGCCACCGACCATCCGATGGCGGCACCCGCCGATCCGCGGCCTCTGCTCGAGAATGCGGACGTCATCCTCGTCATCGACGCCCTGGCTCCCTGGTCGCCGGACATTCACGAGTTGAAACCCGGATGCAAGGTCATCCAGCTCGGGCAGGATCCGCTCTTCCAGCGGTTTCCGGTGCGCTATTTCCGCTCCGACGTGACCATCGCCTGCGATATCGAGGCCGGTCTGCTGGCGCTCGCAGACGCTCTCGCCGCGCAGGAGAAACCAGCCGGGCTTGAGGCGCGACGAGCCGCAATCGCGGCAGCCAGCGTGGCGTCAAGAACCGCCATTGAGGCAAAGGCCGCGGCCGGCGCCGGAGACGCTATGACCAAGGAGTGGGTCAGCCTCACCTTGTCCCGGGCGCTTTTTGGCCGCAAGGCGACAGTGCTGTCCGAGCTCGGTTGCCCGCTTGCCCCCATGCGTCTTAACAATGCCCGGGCCTGGTATCAGGAACCGCATTCGGGCGGCCTCGGCTGGTCATTTCCCGCCGCCCTCGGCATGCAGCTTGCCGAGCCGGATCGGCTGGTGGTCGCGACGATGGGCGACGGCTCCTACATCTTCTCGAACCCGGCCGCCTGCCACCAGATCGCCGCGGCGCTCGGCCTGCCGATCCTGATCGTCATCGTCAACAACGCCGAGTGGGGTGCGGTCAGGCAGTCGGTTCTCGGCGTCTATCCCGACGGCTATGCCGCAAAGGCCAACCGCATGCCGCTGACCTCGCTTGTCCCTGTTCCCGACTTTGCCAAGATCGCCGCGGCGAGCAACGCCTACGCCGAAACGGTCTGGCGTGGCGAGGAACTGCAGGCCGCGCTTGAGCGCGCCATCCACCACATCGAGACCAACCGCGGCGCTGCGCTCCTGAACGTGCACGTGCGCGCCTGACCCTGGCCCAAGAACGGAGGAAACGATGCCTGAGCTTGCAACGACCGAATTCTGGAAGGACCTGAAGCCGATCACCAAGGTGTTCCAGCCGGACGCGCTGCCCGAGGTCTATCTCGAGAACGCCGCAACCGATGACGAGCGCTTCTATGTGCCCTTCACCGAAACGGTCTCCTCACGTCCACTGTGGATTTCCCCGACACAGAACAAATGGTGCGACATTCTGATGGCGAAGAAGGCCGGGCTGGTGAACCGGCATTATCACCCGCATGAGGTCTTCGCCTACACCATCTCGGGAAAATGGGGTTATCTGGAACACGACTGGACCGCGACCGCCGGCGATTTCGTCTACGAGACGCCCGGCGAGGGGCATACGCTGGTTGCCTATGAACACGAGCAGCCGATGAAGGTGTTCTTCCAGGTCAAAGGGCCATTGATCTGGCTGGACGAACAGGGCGAGCCGGACGGCTTCTTCGACGTGCATAACTATATCGCGCTCTGTCGCGATCACTACGAGAGGGTTGGCCTCGGCCGCGATTACGTCGACCGCCTGTTTCGCTGAAACCGGCGGTCGGAGCCGCCGTGCTCAAAACAGCGATTGCTGGGCGGGCTCCGGCGGTCCGAGACGCACGCCTTCGAGTTCCAGCATGCGGATCTTCGATGTCGAGCCGCCTGGAGCCGAAAAGCCGCCGACCTTGCCGCCGGCGGCCAGCACCCGGTGGCAGGGAATGATCAGCGCCACCGGGTTCTTCGCCATGGCCTGACCGACATCCCGCGCGGCCTCGGGGCCGACGCCGAGTTCCTTTGCCAAGGCGCCATAGGTGGTGGTTTGTCCCCATCCGAGCCTGCGGGCAGCGGCATAGATCTGTTTGAAGAACGGATCCTGCCCTTCGAGATCAAGCTTGATATCGGAGAAATCGACCTGTTCACCGCTGAAGTAGCGTTGAACCGCGGCAACCGCATCTGCAACCTCCGGCGTCGGCGTGCCCGGTTCGCCGGCAACAAGCCGGCGCAGCAGCAGCCGTTCGGTGTCCTGCGCCTTTTTGGTCGGCAGCTGGAAACGGGTGATGCCGACGGCGTTCCAGGCGATGCCGCAGAAGCCGGCAGCGGTCTCGAAGATAAGATAGTTGTGAACTGTCTGCGCCATCGCACCGCCCTCGCATTTTCACATGACCATGAAAATCGTGCGGAACGCGGGCGAATTCAACCCGATTCCTGCGCCCAGGCGCTGCCACCAACAGATTGCCTGCCCGCGGGATCGGCTCAGCGTCGACCTCCGCCAGCGGGCGAAGGGACTGTTTCGCTGTGAGCAGCGCAGGATTGGCGCTACTGGCCTTCTATCGTCTTCGCCCAGTTTGCGGCGCGCTCAGCGGACTCGATCAGCACCGCCTTCGGCGCCTTGTACCATTCGTTCTCCGGCAGGCCACGACGGTTGCGCACGAACGCGATCGCCGCATCGAGCGTCGGGAACTCGGCTGGCAAGGTCAGGTGCAAAAACAGCGACACGACGATGACCGAACGCGAGCGGCCGCCGCGGCAGTTGATGAGAATGCTGCCCATCTCCCGGCGCGGATAGGACGGCTTTTCCGGCAGTACCTGTTCCAACGCCGCGCGCAGGATATAGTGCGCCGCCAGCATCTGCGTGTCGGGATTGCCGCCGCCATCGATCAGCCCAATCTTGTAATAGCGGATCTCGCCCGGACCGTAGACGCTGCCCTCGTGATCGGACACCAGTTGCGCCTGCCGTACGAAATTGAAGTCGAGATTGACGGCGCAGTTGACGACGGTGGTGATGCCGTTCTGTCGGAGAAGATCGAGGTCGCTCGTCCCCTCCTTGCCGGCGATATAGATATCGACGCCATAGAGCGGGTGCTGTTCGTAAACGAGGCTGAGCTTGGCAAGTTCGGCCGATGCTTGGCCCTTCGTCTCGGTTTCCTGGCTTATGTCCAACATTTTTCCCCGCTGTCGTTTCAGCTTGCCGACACGGCAATGCGTGTGGCCGAGATCGCCCGCGCCACGCGCTGCAATGTCGGATAGTTTCCGCCCGCGCCGGTGGCGATATAGCCGGGGCACATGAAATCGGGCGCGTCTGCGGGCACCTTGCCGAGCGTCAGGGGACCGTAACGGCCGTCGGCATTCTTCAGGATCAAGGTCGCGGCCGCCACATCCATTTCGACGATCTTGCCGGTACTGGCATAGACGTTGATCGGCTTTTCCTTCTTTGCCGCCGCAATCAGCGCATCAAGATCGAAGTCGTCGGCCGCATGGGCAGGCGCAGAAAACAGGCCGGCCGCAAGCGCGACCGCCGTCATCGTCATTCCATGCCGTATGTTGGTTGCTGCCTTCATCTCTTCCCCTCCCAAGGAAGCCGTGTTCGGCTTTCCGAACTTCGATCGTTCTAATTTACGTGGGCGCAACGGCAGGCTGCCTGCGACCGCCCAGACAATGGGGCGGTCGCGCAATGCACTGCGTTCCATGTCGGCATCCGCCGGACCGAGCCATCACTTCTGGTAGTTCACACGCCAGAAGTCCTGCCAGGTTTCACGCGCGTCCCAATCGTCGAGGCTCGTTTCCATCTGGTAGGGCAGAACCTGATCGAGAACCTTGCCGATGCCGGAGGGTTCGTCGGCCGGAAGCGCGACGTCGCTATTGGTCGACATCTTGCCGTCGGCCGCCTGCGGCGCGATGCCTTCGGCCGTCATGACGTAATGGATGAAGAGTTTTGCCGCGTTCGGGCTGTTGGTGCCCTTGGTGATCAGGCCGACGCCTGGATACATCCAGCCGAGCCATGGCTTCAGGTCTTTGCAGAGCCCGAGCTTCATGCCCTTCTCCGCATTGTCGCGGAATTTTGCCGAGCTCATCAGCCCCATGAATGGCTGCGACTGGCCGGGCGCACCGACGGCGTCGGCCGCGGCTGCATCGGCATCGGTCAAGAGCGGTGCGTTGGCTGCAAGCGCCTTCACCCAGGCCGCCGTCGCGCTGCCGTCGTCCAGTTCCAGTTCCTTGCCGTGGAGCTCCTTGTAGGCGGCAGCGACCTTGTCATCGCCGTGTTTTGCCATCTGGTTGAACCAGTCGACATAGGACGCCTTACCGAGCGGGTCCTGCATGGCGATCTTGCCCTTCCACTCAGGACCGGTCAGCTGCCAGATATTGCTGACCGGGCACTTGTCGAAAATCTCGGTGTTGTAGGCCCAGACGTTGGCGCTGGTCACGACGGTCAGAGGATTCTGGTACTGCTCCGGGATTTTCGCGGCAAGATCCGGCGGCAGCCAGCTCTCGGCAAAACCCTGCGGAATGAGCTGGGCCATGGCCGCCGGCGCATCGCTGATGATCGAAACGTCGCCCTGGACGTTGTTGGCGCGCGCCTCGCGGATGATCATTTCCAGCTGCGCCGTCGCCTTGACCTTCGACCCCTCGGCGGCGACGCCATATTTCGCCGAAAACGCCTTGGCCATCTCGACGATCTTGCCGGTGCTGTCATAGACGGTGATCGGCGGCTCCTTCTTGGCCGCCTCGACCAGGGCGTTGAGGTCGAAGGCGTCTCCAGCCATGGCCTGTCCGGCCAAGAGGCCGGCAAAGGCCGTGGTCCACAACAGGCAGCGCCTTTTATTGTCTGCCGTTCCATTCTTCCGAAAATGCATCGACTGCTCCTCCTCAGTAAGCGGTGTTCGTCTTTCGGTTGGTGTGATCAGTAATGTCGTCAGTTCAGCTTCGTGCTGCGCAGCAGTTTGTCGGCCTCGGCAATGCGCTGGCCGTCCTTGTCGAAGACATGCAGCGCCTCCGGCGGTGCGCAGAAGCGGACCTTCTCGCCGAGCTCGAGCCGCGGCAGCGCGTGCGTCGTCAGGAACAGCGTGTGGTTGTCACTCTTCAGCTCCAGGATCCAGCTGCCGCCGGTCGGCAGGATGCCGGTGACGACCATCTTGCCGCTGAAGCTGCCCTGCGGAACGTCCTCCTTCCGCGTGGCGTAGCTGAGCGCCTCCGGGCGGATACCGACGGAGCCGATACCGAGCAGGCCAGGGTAGCGGTTCGAGAGGTAAGCTTCCGCCTCCTTGGCAACATCCGATTTGGCCTTCTTGTCGAAGGACAGGATGTTGATCGGCGGGCTGCCGACGAATTCGGCGACGAAGCGGTTGGCCGGACGATCATAGATGTCGTTCGGCGTGCCCATCTGCTGCAGCGTGCCTTCGTTCATCACCGCAATCGTCGTCGCCAGCGTCATCGCTTCCCACTGGTCGTGGGTGACGAAGACGATCGTCGTCTTGAATTCCTTGTGCAGCCGTTTGAGTTCGGCACGCATTTCCAGACGCAGCCGGGCGTCGAGGTTCGACAGCGGCTCGTCGAGCAGCAGCACGCCCGGATTGACCGCAAGCATGCGGGCGAGTGCGACGCGTTGCTGCTGGCCGCCGGAAAGCTGCGACGGATAGCGGTCGCGGTATTTGGCGATGTCGAGCGCCTGCATGACCTTTTCGACGCGGGCCTCGCGCTCGGCCTTCGGCAGCTTGCGCAGCCGCAGGCCGAAGTCGGTGTTGCGCTCGATGGTCAGATGCGGCCAGAGCGCGTAGCTCTGGAACACCAGACCCATTTCGCGCTTCTCCGGCGGCACGAAGACCCCGTCGAAGATCGAATCGACCACCCGGTCGCCGATGCGGATTTCGCCGGCCGACAGGTTTTCCAGGCCCGCGATCATGCGCAATGTCGTCGTCTTGCCGCAGCCCGAGGGCCCGAGCAGGCACATGAACTCGCCGTCGCGAATTTCCAGATCAAGGTTGGAGACGGCATTGGCGGAGTTGACGCCGTAATTCTTCTGGGCGCCGCGCAGATTGATAGTGGGCATCAGCTTCCGAGTCCTTCTGCAAGATTGGTCTTGGTCAGCTTCTGGGCTGCCAGTGTTCCGAGATAGGCGATCGCCGCGATGATCAGCACGACCGCGTTTGCCGCCTGGGTGTAGTGGTAGTCGACGAGCCGCAGCGAATAGGTCGTGAGCACGTCGGTGCTGGGCACGGCGAGGATGACAAACAGGCTGAGGCCCTTGATGCCCGAGATGAACGGCAGCAGCACACCGGTGACGAGCGAGCCTTTCTGGATCGGGATGACGATCGACATCATGCGGCGGAACCAGCCGGCACCGGCGATCTGGGCCGCCTCTTCCGGATCCTTGCCAAGCTGGGTCATCGCCGAGATCCCGGCCCGCGAGGCATAAGGCATCTGGTCCGCCATCAGCGCCAGCGCCAGGATGGTGACGGTGCCGTAGAGCGCCGGCATCGGGCCTCTGGGAACCGCAAAGAGCGAGAGATAGGCAGCCGCAAAGGCGATCCCCGGCACCAGATAGGGCAGGAACGTCACCTGGCGCAGATAGACCGACAGGACCCGGACCGGCGTGCGGATGACGACATAACCGACAAGCAGGCCGAGAATGCCCGAGGCCAGCGAAGCGAGGCCGACGATCATCAGCGTATTCTTCGCCGCAGCCCAGAGATCGGGGCTCAGGAGCACGCCGGTCTGCAGCGCCACGGTATGAAGGTCCTGGCCGATCCAGTAGTCGAGCGTGAAGTTGTCGAGCGTGAACTGTGCCGGCAGCTTCATGACCGTCGACAGGAACAGGGTCAAAAGCGGCAGGCCGACGCTGAGCATGAAGATGGTCGCGGCAAAACCCGTGGCCGGAAGCCTCAGCTTGCCGAGCCGGCTTTGCCGGTTCATCGAGCCCTTGGAGCCGATGGTGACGAAGCGGCGCGCTTCGCGCACCAGACGCGCATCGATCATCAGGGTGATGATGCCGATCAGCATGATGGAGGCGGCAACGACGCCGGCGACGCCGGTCTGCCGGGAGGCGATACTGCGGAAGAGCGAGGTCGAAAGCACCTCGAACTTGACCGGCAGGCCGAGAACATACGGCACACCGAACTCGCCCAAGCATTTTGCGAAGACCAGGATCATCGAAGACATCAGCGCCGGACGCATCAAGGGCAGGATGATCTGCATTGCCACCTGGTAGCGCTTGGCGCCAAGGATGCGGGCGGAATCTTCCAGCTGGGAATCGAAGCGTCGGAGCGCCGAGCCGAACAGCAGGATGACGAAAGGCGCGTAGTGGAGGGCGAGAATGATGGTGATCGGAAAGCGGCCATAGGCAACCCAGTCCGGTGGCGCCCAGCCCAGAGCCTCGAACCAGCCGGGCTGGCCGCCGACCGTGCGGTTCTTGAACAGCGTGGTCCAGGCGAGCGCAAAGGTCCAGGCGGGCAGCATGTAAGGCACGATCAGGGCGGTCGCGAACCAGCGCCGCCCGAACATGTCGGTGCGGCTGATCAGCCAGGCGAGAATGGTTCCGATCAAAAGCGACAACAGGATCGCACCGACGGCAACCGACAGCGTGTTGAACAGTGGCCGCCAGAAGAGATCGACGGAGACGGGGGACATGAACGTCCGGTCGAGATAGTACAGCGTCAGGTCACCGAAATCCTTGCCGAGCCGGCGCTCATGTCCAAATTGCACGCGCACGGAATCGAGCACGATGGAGATGATCGGCACGACGATCAGATAGGTGAAGAGCAGCGCGGTGAGCACCCCGATCAATGTCGTCGGCTCCCGGGAGGCGACCTTCAACCGATACCGCCAAACCTGCCAGGACGAAGGCACAGCGGCCCCACCGCTCGCCGCCCGCGGCGCCTTCGCTGAATCACTTAGAAAAGCCATGCTCTGTCCCCTTGAGATCTCGCCTCGCAATACGATCCGGCGATGCGCCGGGCGCCTCGCGGCCGAGCCAACATGCGAACGGGGAGGTCAGGGAAAGCCGCGCGGGCAGCCGCCCCTGCTCCATGTCGAGCAAGGCAACCTGCCGCGAGAACGCGATACGCCGTCATCGATCCAATCCTCCCTGTTCGCGACTGACCCCGATCAACGATCCTGTCCGGATCGGATCGGGTCCGACAGCAGCCAGCCACTCCTCAGAGGCCGGCGCCATCATCACGAACATAGGCGGAACAAAAATTCCATTTCTGAGCCGCCAATGGAACGCATGATCCATTGAGAGGGCAGACTTGTCAATAAAAAAATGCACACGTGCGCAATGATATATCTTATTGATTTCACGTTATATTTTTTCGTCACAGCGAGACTTGTTTCGAACACGTGATCATAGCCACGCGACTGGTCGACGAAGACGCGCCAGCCGCATACGGAACGGCGAACCAAACAGCCGAATTTCCGGCGGCCGCGCAGCGCTCACGCGACACCGCCAGCCGAGGCAAACGACACTTTTTCGTTGGAATGAACCGGCTTTTGTGGCCCAGATAGCCGCGAGCTGATTCTTGAGGGAAACCATGGCACGAGGGTTCGTCACGGCCGAGGAAGTCGCAAAGCGCGCGGGTGTTTCGCGCTCGGCCGTCTCGCGGACGTTCACGCCGGGCGCCAGCGTCTCGCAGTCGGTCCGGCGCAAGGTGCTGAAGGCTGCGCGCGAGCTCGGATACCGAGTCAACCGGCTGGCTCAGGGATTGAACAACGACCGCTCGAACCTGATCGGCGTCGTCGGTACCAATCTCAGTGCACCGTTCATTTCCAAGCAGCTTGATCTTCTCAGCATCGGCCTGCTCCGGCGCGGGCTTCAGTGCCTGCTGTTGAACGCCGCGGATGCCCGCAAGGATATCGCGCCGCTGATCGAGTTGCTGTTCGAGTTCCGCGCCCAGGCGATCGTCGTGCTTTCCGGCGAGCCGCCGTCCTCGATCGTCGACGAATGTATCGCCAACGGCGTGCGGCTGATCCTGGTCAATCAACGGCTCGATCGCACCGACACCAACATGGTGCTGAGCGACGATTCGCGCGGTGCCGATCTGGCCGCGCTCCGGCTGATCGCCGCCAAGTGCAGCAAGGTTGCGGTCGTCTCCAGCGGCAGCCAGACGCCGGCCCAGGTTCGGCGAGCGACGGCGTTCACGCAAAGGATGCAGACCGCCGGCATCGAGGTGGTCGCCTGGTCGGACGGGCCGACGAGCTACGAAAGCGGCTATCAGGCCGGGTGCGATCTCTTGAGGGACAAGAGGATTGACGGTGCCTTTTGCGTCACCGACCTGCTGGCGCTCGGTTTTCTCGACGCCGCCCGCATCGAGATGCACCGTCGCGTGCCGCAGGACGTGTCCATCGTCGGTTTCGACGATATTCCGCAGGCGGGCTGGAAGAGCTACGAGCTCACCACCATCGAGCAATCCTTGTCGGCGCTGACCGCCAACGTCCTGGCGGCGCTCGAAACCGACGAGCCCGCGACCCGGCTGCAAGTGGTCCCCGTGTCGATGATCGAGCGCAAGACGGTGCGTTAACCCTTCCTCCGGGCAGCGCTTTCGAAATCAGCCGACCTGCCGGATGCGACTTTCGATCAGCAGACCGCTGTCGTCGAGGATCGGGTGCGCAACGGATACGATATGGGCGTTGATGCGCTTGAGGTCACGCAGCATATCGAGGTGCAGCGAACTGGTTTCGATGCTTTCCATCCGACCATCGCGCAGCCGCTGCAGATGCCGCTCGGCCGATTGCCGCTCGAGGCGGCGCACGTCTTCCTTCACCTCCACCAGCCACCGGGCCAAAGCCGCATCGCGGGTCGCAAACACCGTCTGCGCCATGCGCAGATTGTCGAGCGTGATCGCAAACAGCCGCGTCAATTCCTCGTGGCCATCCCTCGAAAACGTCAGACCCAGCGCGATCTTCTTTGCAAGTTCGGCAAGCAGGCCCTTCTCGATGATGTCGCCGATAGTTTCGAGATTGATGGCGTCCCGAGCGATACGATCCAGGCGGTCATCGCGGTTCCGACATTCGCACCCAAAAGCACGATCTGCGCCATGCGCGGCGCAACGAGATTGCGCTCCGTGAAGGATGCGATCATCAGCGCCGTCGCGGTCGAGCTCTGCAGCGCAATCGTTGCGACCAGACCGGCGAGAAAGGATCGCACGCCATCGCGCGTGCCGGCGGCCAGCCCCGTCTTCAGCCTGGCGCCAAAGGCACGCTGAACGCCGTTCTTGACCTCCGACAGCCCGAACAGCAGCAGCGCCACGGCGCCGAAGAGATTGATGCTGACGATGGTCGATCCCATGGACTCAACTCCGCTCGGACGATCCGTTTTGGCCTAATGCGGCTGGCGGCAGCGCTTTACTGCCTGCCGCGCCGCAGCTCCTCGCGGAAGAGTTGCTGGAACGCAGCGTATTTCTCGAAGCCCAGGTCGTTGATCAGCCGCATGACCGTGGTGGTCGAAACACCGGCCCGCTCAGCCACTTCCCGTGCGCTGGCGAAGGCGACGTCGTAGGGATGCGACAGGGTGAACTTGGCGACTTCGAGCCGCCCGCCTTTCAGCCCGCGGGCCCGAAGGCGAAACGCCTCCTTCAACTCCGGAACGCTCGATGGCGGCTTCGCCCCCCGACCGGATACGACAAACGACTGCTGATCCATGGTCAAACAACCTCCTTCGCTTCTGGCTGCAAGGTGATCTCGATCTGCCGCGCGCCGTTTTCAGCTCGATCGAGGAAAGCGGCAAACGCGCCAAGGAAGATCGA
The DNA here is from genome assembly GCF_001695865.1 of Ensifer sp. LC384. Classification (NCBI taxonomy): domain Bacteria; kingdom Pseudomonadati; phylum Pseudomonadota; class Alphaproteobacteria; order Hyphomicrobiales; family Rhizobiaceae; genus Ensifer; species Ensifer sp. LC384. The sequence goes on along the minus strand of NZ_MBST01000078.1, from coordinate 239,240 downwards.
CAGAAAACTGGCGACAGAGCCGTTCCATCCCTCCTCCGGTTCCCGGCCGAACCGGTCGGAAAGGGCGCGGTAAAGCCGCAGCCGCTCTTGCGATATGACCGGCAGCGCCAGGAAGCCGGCCTGGCGCAGGCAGTACCAGTCGGCGATGACATCGATCATGCCGCAAGCCGCGACCTGTTCCGCTGTCATTCCAGAAGATTTTGCAAACGCGTGCAACGCCGGTGCTACTGCCGCAGCGCCAAGGAACTCCACGCAGACATCGGCAAGCGTGGCGGCTGAGACGCGGCTCACGACATCCTGCGGCCACTCCTTTGGAAAATAGCGATGGTAAACCAAAGCCAGCTTATGAGCCCGCAGGAAGGCGCCATAATCCACAGCATCAAAGGCGACGTCGCCTGCTTCACCGAGCCGTTCCGTCTCGCGGCGATAGGCCTGCGGCAGGCGCGGATCCACCGCCGTCGCCGACAGCTCCACGGTATTGACGACTATGCCGCCGGTCGCCGGCTGGATGACCTTGAAGGCCGGTGGATAGGCGACCAGCGACGGCACTGCGACATTGGTGAGCTGGCGCTCGCCGCGACCCCGCCGCGTCACGCCCTCGACATGAAGGTGGCCGCTGAAGTGCACGCTCAGCCCGGCGCCAAGCAAGGCGTCGGTCACGGCTTGGCGGGGCGTGCGCCGGGCGACATTGGTTTCGCCGAAAAGCACGCGCTCGGCCCCGGTCGCGCCGTCGAACGGATCGAGCGCCGGGTAATGGGAGAAGGCGAGCACAGTCTTGCCCAGCGCTTTTGCCCGGGCGCAGACGTCCGTGATCCAGGAAACGATGAAGGGTTTCAGACGCAGCATGGCATTCCAGCCGGCGGCGGTGCTGTCGACGAAGGCCGCTTCTTCGCCGTTTATGAATGTGCCGTCCCGCGGCTCGAACACGTTGGCGTCGATCATCAGCAGCCAGATGCCCGGCTCCGGCTCCACCAGATAGGAGGCATCCATCAACGAGTACCGGTTGCTTCCATCCGGCGAGTCGACCTCGTAGCGCCGGCTTTCGATATCGTCGGACAGGCCGAACGGCGTCTCCCAATGGAGATATTCGGGCTTGCGAAAATAGCCATAGGCGGCCATCGAGTCGAGGCCGGCCGGATATCCCTCGCAATACATGCGTGGGGTGACGATTGCGCCCTCAGCAGTCGATGCCGGATCGCTCGTTACCCAGACGCCGGCGCCATCCTGATCCAGGAATTCCTTGGTGTGGTGGCGTCCCCTCGGGCCGAAAATATCGTGATTGCCAGGCAGGGCGTAAAACGCGGTTCCGTGTTGGTTCGCGTGCCGGTCAAGGATGCGGCGCAGGCTTGCGGTCGTCTGTCGCTGGCCGTCATCCGTGTAATCACCGAGCAGGACGACGTGCCGGATGCCGCGATCTCTGACCTCGTCCAATGCCACTGAAAGTGCCCTGGCGCTTTCGTTGAAAACGCGGGTCGACTGACGTGTTTCCGCCCAGCTGCGAACCATCATCCGCGGACCGTCAATGGTCATGCCAGGGAAATCGAAGTCGCCTTCAAGATCGTGGAAATGCGCATCGGCGATGACGGCGATGCTGGGTTGGCTGCGCTTCAACATCAGCCCTGCCCGGATGTCTTGCCGGCGATCATGTCGATCCATCCCGACGCCCGGCGCGCCGCCTCGTAAAGCATCGGCTTGGGCGTTTCGAACCATTCGTCCGGACGCAATTCGCGATACTCGCGGATATGGGTAACGGCAGCATCGAGCGTCGGGAACAGCTCCGGCTGCTGCTTGTGCAGGAACAGCGCCACCAGCGAGACCGATCGGCTGCGTCCGCCGCGGCAGTTGACCAGCACATTGCCGCCATCGGCAAAGGGATAGGTTTCGCGCTTCGGCATTGCTTGGCGCAACGCGCCGTCGAGGATGTAATAGGCGCCGAGCATCATCGTGTCCGGGCTGCCTTCGCCGTCGATCAACCCGAGCTTGTAGTAGCGGATATCGGCGTAGCCGCTCGGCCGCAGGTCGCCGGGATCGTCGTCGGCGGTCCCACGCACCCAGTTGATGTCAAGATTGATCGCGCAGTTGACGACGATCGAGATGCCGTGTCGCTTGAGCAAATCAAGATCGCATGCGCCGTCGCTGCCGCCGATATAGAGATTGGATTTGTGCGGACCCAGGCCCTTGGCGATCAGACTGATCGCCGGGCGCGCATATACCGGTGCGTCCATGCCGTTTCCCTTTCCAGATCGGGCGGCGCCGAAAGGCATGCCCATGATTCTCAGTCTCCGCGTCTTTTGGCGCAACCGTTCAGGCGAGCCGCAGTTCGGCAACTGGCCCATCTGCCGACGCGATCGGTATCAGCGATGCCCGGCTTACTCCACCGGCGATGCCTGGTGCGGACGCCAGAACCGGTCCACCATCGCGAAGGCTACCGATCTCCATAAAGGGACAAACGTCGCCGCCGGCCTCGGCAACGAGCAGCAATCCGGCCACGCAGTCCCAGGAGTTCATATGCAGTTCGACATAGGCATCCGAACGGCCGTCGGCGACATAGGCAAGCGCCAGCGCGCCCGAGCCCGCCCTGCGAACATTGGTGCCGAGCGCCAGCAGATCGCGGATGGTTTCGAGATAAATCTCGTTCGACACGCGACCGGACCAGCCCATTTCCACCGACGCCGTTTCGAACGCGGTGGTGGCGGAAACGGCGATCGGTTGACCATTGCGGGTCGCGCCCGCGCCGCGCTCAGCGAAATAGAGCTCGTCCTGCGCGGGGTTGTAGATGGCGCCGATCTCCGTCCGACCGTTCTCGATATAGGCGATCGAGATGCAGAAGTGCGGAATGCTGCGGGCGAAATTGGCCGTACCGTCTACGGGATCGACCACCCAGAGACGATTGCTGATCGAGCCGCCGCCCTCCTCGCCAAAGAAGGCGTCGTCGGGAAAGTGGTCGGCGATCGCCTCGCGGATATGCGCCTCCGAGGCGGCATCCGTTTCGGTCAGAAAGTCCTGCGGACCCTTCATCGAATAGCCGCGCGTCGCGCTGTTTTCAAAGCCGCGGAGCACAAGCGCTCCGGCCGACAGGATGACGTCCCGGCAGAGCTTTGCCCGACCCTCAAGATCGTTCGAATAGACTGGTCGTTCGAGGTTCATTCGGGCATGACTCCTTTGCACACGCGAGCATATTTGCACGCGCGTTCATTGGTGACAAGTCCCCGTTTTGCGCTGAGCCGAGCAACGAACGCCTCGCTCGCGGCCAATGACCAGCGTTGGGCGCACACACCTCATGCTGGCGATATCGCCCCGCCTTACATCACCTTGTTCGTGCGTCAGGGCGCAAGCCGGGCTGAACATCGAAGCATCTTCCGGTACACCCTGGGCACTTGTCTTCAAACGTGAGTTTACAAAAGTATTATTATATGATTTTTTGAACCCGCTGCGAGGAGAGCAGCTTTCTTTGGGAGGAAATCATGAAATTCGCCAAAGCACTCGCGAGTGCAACGATCCTTGCTGCCTGCACGTTTGGCAGCGCATCCGCCGCAGATCTCGTTGTCGGTTTTTCGCAGATCGGCTCGGAGTCCGGCTGGCGGGCTGCGGAGACGACGCTGACGAAGCAGCAGGCTGAGGAGCGCGGCATCGATCTGAAATTCGCCGATGCCCAGCAGAAGCAGGAAAACCAGATCAAGGCACTGCGCTCGTTCATTGCCCAGGGCGTGAACGCCATCCTCCTTGCCCCCGTCGTCGCCACCGGTTGGGATGAGGTCCTACAGGAAGCCAAGGACGCCGAGATCCCCGTCATCCTGCTCGACCGGACCGTCGATGCTTCCGACGACCTTTATATGACTGCTGTCACTTCGGACCTCGTGCATGAGGGCAGCGTCGCCGGCAAGTGGCTTGCCGACACGGTTGCCGGTAAGCCGTGCAACGTCGTCGAACTCCAGGGCACAACAGGTTCTTCGCCGGCCATCGACCGCAAGAAGGGCTTCGAACAGGCCCTTTCCGGCCACGACAACCTCAAGATCGTCCGCAGCCAGACCGGCGACTTCACCCGCACCAAGGGCAAGGAAGTCATGGAAAGCTTCCTGAAAGCCGAGGACGGCGGCAAGAACATCTGCGCGCTCTACGCCCACAACGACGACATGGCCGTCGGCGCCATCCAGGCGATCAAGGAAGCCGGCCTGAAGCCGGGCAGTGACATCCTCGTCGTTTCGATCGATGCCGTCCCGGATATCTTCGAGGCGATGGCCGCAGGCGAAGCCAACGCGACCGTCGAACTGACGCCGAACATGGCCGGCCCCGCCTTCGACGCGCTTGCCGCGTTCCAGAAAGATGGAACCAAGCCGCCGAAGTGGATCCAGACGGAATCGAAGCTCTACACCCAGGCCGACGATCCGAAGAAGGTCTACGAAGCGAAAAAGGGCCTGGGCTACTGATCCCAAACATCACCGGCGCCTGTGCAGGACGCTTCCACATGTCTGCCTGAACCGAGTGAGGTCCAGGGAGAAAATCATGCGGCAGCTTTCAAGCACTGTGGCGCCGGTTGCCCGCCGACTTGCCGCATTCGGCCGCTGGGCCGAGTGCGAGGCACGTGTTGCGGCACACTGAAGCAATGTGGCGCGCCCGACCGGGCGCCCCACGTTCCACTCAGGGAGGGATCATGCAGACCGTTGGCGACAACCTGCTTTCAGCGACCCGGATCGACAAGGTCTTTCCCGGCGCAAAGGCGCTGGACAAGGTCGACTTTCATTTGCGCCGGGGTGAAGTCCATGCGCTTCTCGGCGAAAACGGCGCTGGCAAGTCGACGCTGGTCAAATGCCTCACCGGCGCCTACCGGCGCGACGGCGGCATGATCCTGCTCGACGGCGTCGAGGTCGATCCGCGCGACACGTTCAATGCGCAGAAGCTCGGCATCGGCACCGTCTATCAGGAGGTCAACCTGCTGCCCAACCTGACGGTGGCGGAAAACCTCTTTCTCGGACGCCAGCCACGCCGGTTCGGTTTCGTCGATGTCCGCGCCATGAACCATCAGGCGCGCGCGCTGCTTGAAAACTACGAGCTCGATCTCGACGTCACCCGCGCACTCGACAGCTACTCCGTCGCCATCCACCAGGTCGTGGCGATCGCCCGTGCGGTCGATCTCTCCGGCAAGGTTCTGATCCTCGATGAGCCGACCGCAAGTCTCGACGCCCATGAGGTCGAGATGCTGTTTCGCATCGTCCGGCGGCTGAAGGCCCGCGGCCTCGGCATTGTCTTCATCACCCACTTCCTCGAACAGGTGTACGAGATTTCCGACCGCATCACCGTGCTTCGCAATGGTCAACTGGTCGGCACCCGCGACACGGCGACGCTCGAACGGCGCGATCTGATCTCGATGATGATCGGCCGCGAGCTTGCGGCGGAGATCCACTCTGCGCGCAAGGAGCCGGATGTCACCGGGCCGGTGCGTTATCGCTTCAAAGATTATGGCCGCAAGGGCCACATCTCTCCCTTCGACCTCGACGTCAGGGCCGGAGAGGTTGTCGGCATTGCCGGTCTTCTCGGCTCCGGCCGCACGGAGACGGCCGAGATCCTCTTCGGTGCGCATCGCGCCGACAGCGGCACGGCCGAATTGGGCGGCAAGGCCGTCCAGCTATCGTCGCCGCGCCGGGCGATCGTACACCGGTTCGGCTTCTGCCCCGAGGACCGCAAGACCGCGGGCATCGTCGGCGATCTCTCGGTGCGCGAAAACATCGTGTTGGCACTCCAGGCTCGACGCGGCTGGACCCGTCCGATCTCCCGCACCGAGCAGAACCGCCTGGCGGACCACTATATCCGGGCGCTCGACATTCGCACGGTCGATCGCGAAAAGCCGATCAGGCTGCTTTCCGGCGGCAACCAGCAGAAGGCCATTCTCGCCCGCTGGCTGGCGACGGAGCCCGAATTCCTGATCCTCGACGAGCCGACACGCGGCATCGATGTCGGCGCGCATGCCGAGATCGTCCGGCTGATCGAGGGCCTGCGCGAGAAGGGCATGTCGCTGATGGTCATATCGTCGGAAATTGAAGAGCTTGTCGCCTACAGCACGCGCATCGTCGTGCTTCGCGACCGACAGCATGTGGCCTCACTCGAAGGCGAGCGGATCACGGCGGACCAGATCATCGAAGCCATCGCATCGGCGAACGAACGGGGAGCGGCATGACAGCAATATTAAGGAGCTATGCGCTCAGGCTCCTGCCGCAGCTCATCGCGCTGGCAGCAATTCTCCTGATGGTATCCTTCGTGTTCCCGGGTTTCTTCCGCCTCGAAATCCAGAACGGCCGCCTCTATGGCAGCCTCATCGATATCTTCAACCGCGGCGCCCCGGTGGTTCTTCTCGCCATCGGCATGACTGTCGTCATCGCCACCAAGGGCATCGACCTTTCCGTCGGCGCCGTGATGGCGATCTGCGGCGCAGTCGCCGCCTCGTCGATCACGTCGGGCCACTCGCTGGCGATGACGCTTCTGATCACGCTCGGCACCGGCATTCTCTGCGGTCTTTGGAACGGCTTCCTGGTTGCCGTGCTCGATATCCAGCCGATCATCGCGACGCTGGTGCTAATGGTTGCCGGGCGCGGCATCGCCCAACTCGTCACCGAAGGCGCGATCCTCACCTTCAACGATCCCGGATTGATCTTCCTTGGCAGCGGCTCGTTTGCATGGTTGCCCCTGCCCGTGCTCATCTGGCTGGCCTTCGGCATCCTGGTGGCGCTGATCGTGCGCAAGACCGCGCTCGGCATGCTGATCGAGGCGATCGGCGTCAACCGCCAGGCAAGCACGCTATCCGGCGTATTGACCCCGGTGCTGCTGATCGCGGCCTATATGCTGTCGGGCCTTTGTGCCGCGATTGCCGGCATCATCGCAGCCGCCGACATCAAGGGCGCCGACGCCAACAATGCCGGGCTCTGGCTCGAACTCGACGCCATCCTCGCCGTGGTCATCGGCGGCACCTCGCTTCTCGGCGGCCGCTTCAGCATCGCCGCCTCCGTCCTCGGCGCGATCATCATCCAGTCGATCAATACCGGCATCCTGCTTTCCGGCTTCCCGCCGGAATTTAACCTGATCATCAAGGCGGCGATCATCGTCTTCATTCTCGTGCTGCAGTCACCGCCGGCGCGTAACGCCTTGACCTTTGTCGCGCTCCTGCGCGCCAGCAGAAAACCGACGGAGCGGCAAGCACGATGAAACCCAAATACCTGCCGCTGACCGCCACCATCGTCATCTTCGTGCTGAGCTATGCGCTTTGCGTGGCGCAATATCCCAACATCCTGTCGACGCGGGTGATCGGCAACCTGCTGACCGACAACGCCTTCCTCGGCATTGCCGCCGTCGGCATGACCTTCGTGATCCTCTCCGGCGGCATCGACCTGTCGATCGGCTCGGTCATCGCCTTCACTGGCGTGTTCCTGGCCGTCGTGCTGGAGAATGCTGCCATTCATCCGCTCGTCGCCTTTGCGATGGCCCTTCTCATCGCGACGCTTTTCGGTGCGGTGATGGGCGCCATCATCCACTACCTGGAGATGCCAGCCTTCATCGTCACGCTCGCCGGCATGTTTCTGGCGCGCGGCATGGCCTTCGTGCTGTCGATCGATTCCATCGCGATCAAGCATCCGTTCTACGGCACATTGAAGGGGCTCTACTACAAGCTTCCCGGCGGTGGCCGGATCACGCTCATCGGCGGGCTGATGCTGCTCGTCTTTGGCATCGGCATCCTCATTGCCCATCGCACCCGCTTCGGCACCGACGTCTATGCCCTTGGCGGCGGCACTGCCACCGCCAAGCTGATGGGTGTCCCGGTCGGCCGCACCACCATCATGATCTACGCGTTGTCGGGCCTGCTCGCGGGGCTTTCCGGTATCGTGTTCTCGCTCTACACCTCGGCCGGATATTCGCTTGCGGCCGTCGGCGTCGAGCTCGATGCGATAACGGCAGTGGTGATCGGGGGCACGCTTCTGACCGGCGGCTCCGGCTTTGTGGCCGGAACCTTCATCGGCATCCTCATCCAGGGATTGATCCAGACCTACATCACTTTCGATGGCTCGCTCTCCAGCTGGTGGACGAAAATCCTGATCGGCCTGCTACTGTTCGCCTTCATCCTGATGCAGAAGGGCATCGTCTACGTGTCGCGCAGCGAACGGCGACATGCGTAGAGCATTTCCAGGAAAAGTGCGAAGCGGCTTTCCGTCAGGAAATGCGGTAAAAACAAAGAGATAGAGCGTTTTTGCGATCCCGTTTAAGCCGGAAGCGCTCAAGGAAAAGGCCCAGTTGCACCTCATGCTGCCAGGAACCTTCGCAAAGCAACCGGTGAAACGCTCGAGCCATGGCCATGTCGTGGACGAGCTCGGGCGCGCGGTGATCGGCGGCGAGTTCGCAGCCGGCGATATTCTGCCTGGTGACGTCGAGTTGGCGGCACGCTTCAAGGTGTCGCGCACCGTGCTGCGGGAGGCGATGAAGACGCTCGCGGCCAAGGGCCTGGTCTTCCCGCGTGCACGCATCGGGACGCGAGTGATGCCGCGGGCGCATTGGAACCTGTTCGACAGCGACGTGCTCTCCTGGCATTTCAGCGTCGGCGTCGACGAGGACTTTTTGAACCATCTGAGCGAAATCAGGCTGGCGCTCGAACCCTCTGCGGCAGCACTGGCCGCCGAGCGCGCCACTGATGCCGACATTGCCCAGATGATGCGGCTCGCCGTTGCCATGGGCCATGAAGACCACAGCGCCGAAACACTGGCCCATGCCGACCTCGAATTCCACCTGCACCTGCTCGAGGCGTCGCTGAACCCGTTCATGCGCACGGTCGGCAGTCTGATCGAAGCGGCGCTCATCGGCGTCTTCAAGCTCACCAACCCGACCGCCGACCGGAGCGAAATCGACCGCGTCGCCGTGACCCATATCCGCATCGTCGAGGAAATTCGCCGCGGTGACGCCGACGGCGCGCGGCATGCGATGCAAGACGTGATCCGGGCCGGCCAGCAGCGGCTGATGTCGGACCTGACGTTGCGAAGGGCCAGGCCGTCATAGCGGATTGGAAATTACCTCCAGCCGATGTGGGACGCGCGTCGAAACACCGGCTCGGCGCCCATGCCCCCCTGCTAATCGTCGCAACCGCCATTTGCGAAACCTTTAAGATTCTGGCGCATAACGTGCTGCAGAATCCAGGAGTTGACGGTGGAAGCGCTACATACCCCGACGATCATGATCAGCTCCTTCGCGACGCTGGTGGTTTTCGCAGTTTACTTCGCGCTCGCCTCACGCCAGGAGCGCAACAGCCTGGAACTGCGGCTGTGGTCCTGTGCATTTCTGGTTGCGGCCCTCGGATTTACCCTGCTGGCTCTGAGAGGTCCTGGCTATTCCTTCATCCCGGTGTCGCTCGGCAACGCTTTAGCGGTCCTGGGGTTGGCGCTCATCTGGCTTGGCTTGCGTGCCTTCGACAATCAGCCGCTCAAGATCGCGTCCGCACTGGCCGGACCCGTGTTGTGGCTGTTGGTCACCGGCTTTTCCGACACTGTCCAGAACAGTGTCACCAGCAGGATCGTGCTGTTTTCGGCGCTGATCTTCGTCTATTCGGCGATGATCGCGGTCGAGATTTTCCGGTCCGACAATTTCCGCAAGCTTCCAAGCTCCTACATCGTCGCCTTTCTCTTCGCGACGCATGGGCTGTTCTACCTCGCGCGCATTCCGTTGATCTTCGTCTGGCCGCTTTTCGGTAACACGGCTTCGGGCGCGGAGCAGCCGCTGTGGTATCAGGTCCTGACCTTCGAACTGTTCATTCACAGCCTTGCGGGCGGGTTCTCGTTCTTCGCGCTGATCAAGGAAAGAACGCAATACAGATACAAGCTGGCGTCGGAAACCGACGCTCTCACCGGTGTGCAGAACCGGCGCGCCTTCATGTCGAAGCTCGACGACTACATGGCGACGGCGCCGGGCGAAGGCGCTTTGATGTACATGGACATCGACCACTTCAAGGCGATCAACGATCGCCATGGCCACGCCGTCGGCGACAGGGTGCTCATCGAGTTCGCCGCTGTCGTCTCGCAGGCGATAGGTGGCCAGGCCTTCCTGGCGCGCATGGGCGGCGAAGAATTCGCTGCCTGCTTCCCCGGGGTTGGCCGGTCGCAGGCTGCCGCAATTGCCGAGGATATCCGCAGCGCCTTCGAGCAGGCGCTGGTCAGGGCCGGCAATGCCACGCTTTCGGCGACTGTCAGCATCGGCGTGGCCTTTATCGGCAGGCAACAGGAGGCAAGCGAGCTCCTGTCTTGCGCCGACCGAGCGCTCTACGCGGCAAAGGCCGCAGGGCGAAACGCGGTCTGGATCGCCGGCAAGGACGGCGCTCCCCAGTTCGCATCGGGGCTGGCGACCCAATCAAACGAGAGAGCGCCTTCCCCGGGGAGGACCGAGAGAAGTCCGATGGCGAACTGCGCCTAAGCCTTCTGCATCAAGGCAATGGTGCGATCGAGGGCGGCTCCGCCTGTCATCAAGGCGTTCGGCATCGACCCCGTGCATTTCGGCGTGGTGGTGATCCTCAACGCAGGCATCGGCCTCAACACGCCACCGGTCGGCACCGTACTCTTTGTCGGCTGCGCCGTCGGCGGGATCTCGATCCGCGAGGCGATGCGCACCATCTGGCCGTTCTTCGGCGCAAGCATCGCCGTGTTGATGCTCGTCACTTACATCCCCGGCCTATCCCTCTGGCTGCCGAGCCTGTTCCGGTAGCCGGCGGCTCTCACACGGACAAAGTCACGGATAAGCCCGAGCCGTCGAGCTCGCGCTGATCCACAATTCGACCGTATTGCCCCGGCATCGCACCAGCGGCACTGGCAGGGAGGCGATTCGCGTGGCTCGGCGATCGGACGATAGACGTTTCACATCGCTCGAGGCGCGCATCGACGCTGCCGCGCACCGGCTGCTCGACCGGCTTCCCGACGGCGGCTTGCCTGGCGGCCTGACGGAGTTGCTGGTCTTCGGCATCAAGCAGGCCTTCGCATGCCTTTTCGGCGGCGCCATGCTGGCGCTCATGATCGCTACCAAACTGTTCTGGCCGGACGAGATCGGCCTTGCCCGTTACGATTTCCTTTTCCTGGCTGCACTCGGCATCCAGCTTCTCTTGCTGGCCTGCAAGCTCGAGACCATTGCCGAAGCCAAGGTTATCCTGATCTTCCATATCGTCGGCACGCTCATGGAGATCTTCAAGACATCCGTCGGCTCCTGGATCTATCCGGAGCCAAGTTTCTTTCGCATCGGTGGCGTGCCGCTTTTTTCAGGGTTCATGTATGCGGCCGTCGGTTCCTATCTGGCGCGCGTGACCCGTATTCTCGAGCTGCATTACACCCACTATCCGCCGCGCTCCGTGACGGTGCTGCTGGCTCTCGCCATCTATGCCAATTTCTTTACACACCACTTCGTCTTCGACCTGCGCTATCTGCTGTTTGCCATCATCGCCGTCCTGTTCTGGCGCACGACCGTGCACTATCGCGTCTTCCGGTTCCGCCACCGCATGCCGCTGCTGGTCGGTTTCCTGCTCATCGCCCTGTTCATCTGGTTTGCCGAAAACATCGGAACCTGGTCCCGCGCCTGGATCTATCCCTCGCAGCACGCCGGCTGGACACCGGTATCGCTGCATAAACTGGGCGCCTGGTATCTGTTGATGATCCTGTCCTTCGTGCTGGTCACGCTCGTCCACCGACCGCGACCGCTGTCGGCGGTGCATCAGCCGGTGATATCAGCGCAAAAATCCGTAGAAGAAGCTGCGGCGGTCGTCATTTCAGCACCGCCCTGAGCCGAGGCACGGCGAAATCGACGAAGGCCCTGAGTTTCATCGGCACGTGGCCCTGCGGCAGATAGACCAATTGGACCGGCAGCGCCGGATGCTCGAAAGGTTCCAGCAGCGGCACGAGCAGGCCGTCTTTAACCGCGCGCGCCGCCTGGTAAGACAGGACACGCGTCAGGCCGAGGCCGGCTACCGCCGCGTCGACGGCAGCCTCGGCAGTATTGACGGCAAGGCGTGAGCGGATCGGCGCGGCGATCTCGCCCTTCCCGTCGGCAAAGCTCCAGCTACGGTTCGACATCAAGCCTTCGAAGGTGATGCAATCATGGTCGGCAAGGTCGTGCGGATGGCCGGGCTCGCCATGGCGGGCGACATAGCCCGGGCTCGCATAGACGACGCGCCGTATCGTGCCGAGCTTGGTGGCGATCAGATTGCTGTCGGGCAGGTTGCCGATCCTGAGCGCGACGTCGATGTGATCGTCGATGAGGTTGACGAGCCGATCGCCAAGCGACAGGCGCATGTTGACCTCAGGGTTGGCTTTCAGAAAATCGACGACGATGGGCAGGACGTGCAACCGCCCGAAGACGATCGGCGCCGTCATCGTCAGATCACCCTTTACCGTGCTGTATTCGCCGGCCGCCACCCGCTCCGCCTCGTCGACCCGAGCGAGAATTTCCCGCGCCGCCTCGACATAGGATCGCCCCGCCTCCGTCAGCTGGATCCTGCGGTTCGTCCGGGTGAGCAATTGCGCGCCGAGGTGGGCTTCAAGCTCCGATACCTTGCGGCTGACCGTTGCCAGCGGCATGCGCAGCCGCCGCGACGCAGCAGACAGGCTTCCGCCCTCCACGACACCGAGCAGCACCGTCATTGCATCCAGCCGATCCATCTGCCTTCCAATATTCGAGAGTCCATATATCAGGAACACACTCTACAGCCAAAATCTGGAAGGACATAGATTGCTGGCCAAGGCAGTTCATTCAGAACCGTCCGAAACCGCGCCACGTACCGTGATGATCCGGTTTCGCTACCAAGAGGAAAATTGCAATGAAACTCTACCGCCATCCGCTTTCAGGTCACTCGCACCGCGCACAACTCTTCCTGGCTCTGCTTGGCGTGCCGCACGAACTGGTCGATGTCGACCTCATGGCAAGGGCGCACAAGGCGCCCGATTTCCTCAAGCTCAATTCCTTCGGGCAGGTTCCGGTGCTCGACGACGACGGCACGATTGTCACCGATTCCAACGCCATCCTCGTCTATCTCGCCAAGAAGCTGGGCCGCACCGACTGGCTGCCGGAAGACGCCGTCGGCGCGGCGAAGGCCCAGAAATGGCTTTCGGTCGCCGCCGGCGAAATCGCCTACGGACCGGCCGCAGCACGGCTCGTGACCGTCTTCGGCGCAGGTCTTCGACCCGATGAGGTGATCGCGAGAGCGCATCGGATCCTGGAGCTGATCGAGGCCGAGCTTGCCGACCGCGACTTCCTGCTGGGCAGTCGGCCGACCGTCGCCGACATCGCCCTCTACAGCTATGTCTCCAGTGCGCCCGAAGGCAATGTCGACCTCAGCGGCTACGCCAACGTCAGGGGCTGGCTCGGGCGCATCGAGGCCTTACCGGGATTCGTCGGCTTCCAGAAAACGGCTGCAGGCCTTGCTGCCTGATTGCCCTTGCCAGGGCGAATTGCTTCGCCCTGGCCTTTCCCGTCAAAAAGGAGGCAACCGATGCCGGACACGATCGAACCGACCCGCGCCGCGTCACCATGGCATGAGGGCGAACTCGCCATTCAACACAGCCTCGGCGTCGTCGACCGCATGGACGCGCCCGGCCGCAATTTCGTTCGCACCTTCATGCCCGAACAACATCAACAGTTCTATCCGCTGCTGCCCTTCATCGTGCTTGGAACCGTCGATCCCGCCGGCGATGTCTGGGCCAGCCTGCGGGCGGGCGAACCGGGTTTCATGCAGGCACCCGACGCCCATGCTCTCGATGTTCAATTGCCACGCGACCGGCACGATCCCGCCGATATCGGCATGGAGGACGGCGCCGCCATCGCCATGCTCGGCATCCAGCTGGAAACCCGGCGGCGGAACCGATTGAACGGCACGATCCGACGGATGGGCGACGATCGCTTTGCCGTCACCGTCGGCCAGAGCTTCGGCAACTGTCCGCAATATATTCAGCTCCGGGATTTTTCATTCGTGCGCCAACCGAACGCTCCGCCGGAAACGCGCCCCATTCACCTCAACGGTCTCGATGCGCGCGCGAAGGAGATCATAGCCAACGCCGACACCTTCTTCGTCGCCTCCTATGTCGACCGCGACAACGGCGAGCGGCAGGTGGACGTCTCGCATCGCGGCGGCAGGACCGGCTTCGTTCGCATCGGTGAGGATGGCGTGCTGACGATCCCAGATTTCGCCGGCAACCTGTTTTTCAACACGCTTGGCAATTTCATGCTCAACCCCAAGGCGGGCCTGCTCTTCGTCGATTTTACGACCGGAGACATGCTGCAAATGACGGGCGAGGCCGAAGTCGTGCTCGCCTCGCCGGAAATCGACGCCTTCCAGGGCGCCGAACGCCTCTGGCGCTTTCGGCCTCGGCAGGTGGTCTACCGGCCCGACGGCTCGCCACTTCGCTGGTCGTTCGGCGAGGCTGGCCGGTCACCCAATTCGCTGATGACGGGCGATTGGCAGCAGACGGAGGATCGCCTGCGCGCCGCAGCGCGCGCCGGAGAATGGCGGCCGTTTCGGGTCATACGCACGCAGGCGGAAAGCACGACCATCCGCTCGCTCCACCTTGAGCCGGCGGACGATGCGGGATTGGTACCATTTCGCGCCGGCCAGCATCTGTCGCTCCGCATCAATTCGGAAGGCAAGCCGGTCGTTCGCAGCTACACGCTTTCGGCCGCCCCCTCCGACGGTGCCTACCGGATCAGCGTCAAGCGTGACGGCGCCGGCTCGTCGTTCCTCCACGGCCTCGTGCCCGGCGATGTCATCGAGGCTCGCGCACCCGCCGGCAGCTTCGTCATCGACGCGACGGAGCGGCGACCCGCAGTGCTGCTTGCCGCCGGCGTCGGCATCACTCCGATGATCGCGATGGTGCGCGACATCCTCTATGAGGGGCTGCGCAAACGGCGAATCCGCCCGACATGGCTGTTCCAATCGGCCCGTAGTCTCGATGAGCGCGCCTTCGACCAGGAGATCGCCTCCCTCGTCGATACCGGCCAAGGCAAAATCCACCTGACGCGCGTGCTCAGCCAGACGGATGGAGCCCGCATTGGCGAGGACTACGACGCCGCCGGCCGCATCGACATCCCGCTGCTGCAATCCATCCTGCCCTTCGGCGACTACGATTTCTATCTCTGTGGCCCGCGGGCTTTCATGCAGTCGCTCTATGACGGGCTGCGTGCGCTGAACGTCGCCGACGCCCGCATCCACGCGGAGACATTCGGCCTGTCTTCGTTGACCCGCAGCCTCGATGCCGGATTGCAGGTATCGTCGAAGCCACAGGCCAGCACGCCGGTCCGCGTCATTTTTGCCGCCTCAGGGAAGGAAGCCCGTTGGCAACCGGGCCAAGGCACATTGCTCGACCTGGCCGAGGCCCGTGGTCTTTCGCCGGAATATGGCTGCCGCAACGGCAGTTGCGGCAGTTGCAGCACGCGGGTTCTCGAAGGCGAAGTCGTCTATCCCCAGCAGCCGTCCTTCGAGGTCAGGCAAGGCGAGGCCCTGATCTGCTGCGCCGTGCCGGCCGAGGATGATGGGCGAAGGCTGCAGTTGGCCGTCTAGGCCCGCTGCATCAATCGCCCGACGACGCGTCAGGACCCTCGCGGCAAGGTGGTGACGGCGCTGAGCCCGCTGCAATATAAAAAAGCAACTCCGGCTGCAGGAGGCGCGTCGGCTGATCCTTGGCCAGGCAATCGACGCGGCCACCGCGGGACATCACGTCGGCTACGACAGTCCTTCGCAGTTTTCGCGCGAATACGCCCGCCTTTTCGGTGCGCCGCCGCTGCGCGACATTGCCCGGCTGCGGGCTGCACCATCCTATCTGCTCGAGACCTGAACCGTGGCAGGCCCTGGAACCGCACAGAGCCTTGAGGGGTTGCTTGTTCTCATGCCGGACTCGGCTATTGATAATGCGTGAGGCTAAGCCAGCCGCAAAACCACCGGCAGCTCCAGCGCGGGACAAGCAATGAACGACCAACAGATCCGCGACATCATCCTGTGGCTGTCCGAAGAAGGCCTGAAGGGCCTGGGGGAGTCCGAGATGCTCGCCGGCTTTTGCGAGCGTTGCCTGGCGGCGGGCATGGACATTGCCCGGGCGCAAGGACTGATCGACACGCTGCATCCGGAATTCGAGGGACGGGCGTTCCAATGGAACAGCGAAGGTGATGTGACGCCGGAGGTCGTGCAGTATTCCTCGACCACGGGAGGAGAAGCGCAGGCGAACTGGCATCGCTCGATCTTCTACCACATGCTGACGGCGCGCGAACCGGAGCGGCGCGTGCGCCTGGCCGATGAACCTTCGGTGCCATACCAGGTGCTCGACCGCCTTAAGGAAGAAGGCCATACCGACTGCCTCAACATGATCCACCATTTCACCGACCGGGGCCGCGTCGGCGAAATGGACTGTTTCTATTCCTATTGGACCACACGTCGGCAAAGCGGCTTTGCCGACGAGGATATCGCCGCGCTTCGCATTCTTCTGCCGACCCTTGCCCTTGCGGTGAAGACCACGTCCTGCGTCCGGATCATCGGCACGCTTGCCGACGTCTATCTCGGCGCCGATGCCGGCCGTCGTGTGGTCGAAGGCAGTATCGTGCGCGGAGAGGCCGAGCGGATCGAAACCGTGATGTGGTTTTCGGACCTGCGCAACTACACCCGGATCTCCGACACGGCCGCCCCGGAGGACATCATCCCCTTCCTCAACGACTATTCGGGGACGGTGATTTCGGCCATTCACGATCACGGCGGCAGCGTCCTCAAACTGATCGGCGACGGCGTGCTTGCGATCTTCAACGCCGACGAGCCGATGACCGCCTGCGCCAACGCGATCGCCGCCGAGCGGCAATTGCGGCGCATGCTGGTAGTGCTGAATGCTCGTCGCGAAGAAGAGGGAAAGCCGACCACCGATGTTTATCTCGGCCTGCATATCGGCGAGGTCTTCTACGGCAATATCGGCAGCCAGAACCGCCTCGATTTCACCGTCGTCGGCCCGGCGGTCAACGAGGTCAGCCGCATCGCCTCGATGTGCCGCTCGGTCGAACGGCAGGTGATCATGTCGGCGGATTTCGTTGAGGCCTGCCCGCCTCAGCTTCAGGCAGACGCTGTGTCGCTGGGGCGCTTTGCCCTGCGCGGGATCGCCCGGGCCAAGGAACTGTTCACCTGGGATCCCGAACTGCCGGCGGATTGAAGATCCGTTATCGAATGTTGCCCGCAGCGAACACGCCGGCCAGCCAGTCGATGAAGACGCGGACGCGCGGTGAAAGCTGGCGGTTGCGCGGATAGAGCAGAAAAACCGGCGTCGGCGTCGGACGGCAGCTTTCAAGCACTTCGACCAGCGTACCCGCATGCAGGTCCCTCTCGACATGGTATCGCGGCACCTGAATGAGCCCGAGCCCCAGCCTTGCGGCGGCAACGAAGCTTTCGGCGGCGTTGACCGCGACCGTCACCGGCAGCGCGACATGTTCGACCTTGTCCCCGACCTGGAATTCGAGCGGCATCGGAACGCCGGTCGTCGACGAGCGGAAGCCGACCATGCGGTGTCCTTCCAGGCTGTCGAAGCTTTTGGGCCTGCCGTGGCGGACGATGTAGGCGGGCGATGCGCAGGTAACCTCGTCCAGCATCGTCATGCGTCGCCCGACCATGTCGCTGTCCTGCGGTTCGCCGACCCGAAGCACACAATCGATGCCTTCCCGCACGAGATCGACCAGACGGTCGCCCTCGCTCATGTAGAGCTCGATCTCCGGGTAGGCTGCAAGAAAGGCGGGCACGCTCGGCAGCACGAAGTGCCGCGCCAGCGTTCCATGCACGTCGATGCGCAGCAGGCCCTTGGGCCTGGCGCCGGCAAAGGCGCCCTCGGCATCCTCGATGTCGTCGAGAATGGAGATGCAGCGCTGGTGGTAGGCAGCACCGTCCAGCGTCGGGCTGACATGGCGCGTCGTGCGCTGCAGCAGGCGAACGCCCAGCCGCGCCTCCAGTTGCTTGACGGCGTCGGTCACCGTCGAGCGCGGCAGGCCGAGATCCTCCGCGGCCTGAGTGAAACTGCGCCTTTCGACAACGCGCGAGAACACGCGCATGGCATCGAACCTGTCCATTTGTTCGCACTATCCGGATTATGTTGCCGAATTATGCATGATTATCCGGAATGTGAAAGGCGTCATCTTCTCCTCGCCAACGAAGCCGAGCCGCTTCACAACGAAGGAGAAAGACCATGCAACAACACACCGACAGGGTCGCGATCGTTACCGGCGCCTCGCGCGGTATCGGCGCGGCGATTGCCGAACGCCTGGCGGCCGACGGCTTCACCGTCGTCATCAACTATGCCGGCGACGCCGCTTCCGCCGAAAAACTGGCACGCAGGATCGAGGAAAAGGGCGGCCGCGCCCTGACCGCCAGGGCCGACGTTGCCAATCCGGATGCGGTCAAGCACATGTTCGACGCCACCGAGGCGGCCCTCGGCGGCATCGACGTGCTCATCAACAATGCCGGCATCCTGAAGACGGTGGCGCTCGCCGAAACCAGCGACGAAGAGTTCGACCGTCACTTCGCCATCAACGCCAAGGGCACCTTCAACACCCTGCGCGAAGCCGCAAAGCGCATGCGCAGTGGCGGCCGGATCGTCAACTTCTCCTCAACAACACTCGCTCTCAACCTGCCGGGCTACGCCGTCTACAACGCCACAAAAGCCGCTGTCGAAGCTCTGACGCATGTTCTTGCCAAGGAGCTGCGCGGCCGCGACATCACCGTCAACGCCGTGGCGCCGGGCCCGATCGCGACCGATCTGTTCCTGTCGGGCAAGAGCGAGGAGCTTGTCGCCCAGTTTGCCAAGATGCCGCCGCTTGAGCGGCTCGGTCAGCCGGACGACATTGCCGGTGTCGTGGCCTTCCTTGCCGGCCCCGATGCCGGCTGGATCAACGGCCAGGTCCTGCGCGCCAACGGCGGCGTTGCCTGACATTCCCGCCCATCCCATCACCGAATGATGTGGGGGTGAGTTGCCGAATTACTGGCTTACCGCGCCAGCGGAAAGCCGGGACTGGTGGCGCTGCCAAAGCTCGGCCTGGACCTCGGCCTGGAACGCCATGACCTGCTCCCGCATTTCGGCTTCGGAGCAGCCGATCGCAAGCAATTCGTCGGCAAGCAGCCGGCATTCGCGCCGCCAGTATTGCACGGCGTCATCGCCATGAAGATCTTCGAGTTCGGCGGCGCAGAAGCGAACGGTGCTCAGTCTTCTTGCCATCGGAAACGGGACGACGTCACGTCCGCCAAACACCGTTGCTTCATCTGATCGATCGCCTGCCATTGCTTCATTCGCTCCCCTGGTGATTCCCTCTTCTACGGAGCTTATGGTTAACGTTTTCTTCCTTCCGCCCCGCGTCATGCCTCATCCGGGAACCACACGCCCGGGTTGGTGCGCCTGGTGGCAGCATCGATGCGCTTTTTCGGTCGCATATCTGTTGGCTTCCGGGTAGAAACATGACATTTGAACTCAAATTTTACGGCCGTACTCAAGCGGCTGCCCATGTGAGTGCGGTTGTCATGTTGAAGCGCTTCTTCGCGTTCTACCGGCCCTATCGCGGCCTCTTCATTCTCGATTTCACCTGCGCGGTGCTGTCCGGGCTGCTGGAACTCGGCTTCCCGGTCGCGGTCAAGCTGTTCGTCGACCAGTTGCTTCCGAGCCAGGAATGGACGCTGATCCTGCTGGCCTCCGTCGGTCTTCTCGTCGTCTATCTCGTCAATACCGGCCTGATGGCGACGGTCACCTATTGGGGACACATGCTCGGCATCAACATCGAGACCGACATGCGGCGCATGGCTTTCGACCATTTGCAGAAGCTTTCCTTCAGCTTCTTCGACAACCAGAAGACCGGCCATCTCGTCGGCCGCCTGACGAAGGACCTGGAAGAGATCGGCGAAGTCGCGCATCACGGCCCCGAGGATCTGTTCATCGCGATCATGACCTTCATCGGCGCCTTGCTGCTGATGCTGACGGTGCATTGGCAGTTGGCGCTGATCACGGCGGCCGTGGTGCCGGTCACCGCCTGGGTCACCAGCCGCTATGGCGGCCGGATGGCCAACAACTTCCGCAACCTTTATGGCCGCGTCGGCGACTTCAATGCCCGCATTGAGGAGAATGTCGGCGGCATCCGCGTGGTCCAGGCCTTCGCCAACGAAGAACATGAGCGCAGCCTGTTCGAGACCGACAACCAGAATTACCGCCAAACGAAGCTCGAGGCCTACCGCATCATGGCCGCCAGCACATCGCTCAGCTACATGAGCATGCGGCTGACGCAATTGATCGTGATGATCACCGGCAGCTATTTCGTATTGACGGGACAACTGAGCAATGGCGGCTTCATCGGCTTCCTGCTGCTGGTCGGCGTTTTCTTCCGTCCGGTCGAGAAGATCAACTCGGTCATCGAGACCTATCCCAAGGGCATCGCCGGCTTCAAACGCTTCATCGAACTGATGGAAACCGAACCTGATATCGAGGATCGTCCGGGCGCGATCGACGTGAAAGGCCTGCGCGGCGACATCAGCTATCGCAACGTCTCCTTCGGCTACAGTTCGGACAAGCCGACCATCGCCAACATCGACCTGACGATCAAGGCCGGAGAGACGGTGGCCTTCGTCGGTCCTTCGGGCGCCGGCAAGACGACGATCTGCTCGCTGCTGCCGCGCTTCTATGAGGTCGCGGAAGGCAGCATCACGGTCGACGGCATCGACATCCGCGACATCAAGCTTGCCTCGCTTCGCGGACAGATCGGCATTGTGCAGCAGGATGTCTTCCTGTTTGCGGGCACGATCCGCGACAACATCGCCTATGGACGCTTAGGCGCAAGCGAAGCCGACATTCTCGATGCTGCCCGGCGGGCCAAGCTCGAAGGCATCATCGCGACGCTTCCCGACGGCATGGACACGGTCATCGGCGAGCGCGGCGTCAAGCTTTCCGGCGGCCAGAAACAGCGGCTGGCGATCGCCCGGATGTTCCTGAAGAACCCCTCGGTCCTGATCCTCGACGAAGCCACATCGGCGCTCGACACGGAGACCGAAAAGGCGATCCAGCAATCGCTTGCCGAGCTTTCGGAGGGTCGAACCACATTGGTCATCGCCCATCGCCTGGCGACGATCCGCGATGCAGACCGCATCATCGTCGTCGACACCAACGGCATCAGTGAACAAGGGCCGCACGACACACTGCTGGCCGCCAAGGGCACCTATAGCCGGCTTTATCACGCCCAGGCCGGATTGCGTTGAGGCAAAGCGGAGCGCGGTTGCAACTGCCGGGACGGAGCGGTACGTACGAAACCGATCCGCCCGCCCGGGCGGCTGGTTTCCTCCCGACCGACTGGCATTGCACGATATGAACACTCTGGATCTCCCCGCCCTCGAACGAGCCGTCCTCGCCTTGCCGCAGCACTACAAGGGGCCGGGCGGCGTCGTGGGTGTCGTCAGGGATGGCGAGGTCATCCTCAGGCACGTCTGGGGCTATGCCGATCTCGCCGCACGCAAGCCGATGACAACAGGCACGCTGCTGCCGATCTGCTCGATCAGCAAACACTTCACATGCGCGGTGCTGCTCGACACGGTTGGCGATCCGGCCAGGCTCGATAGCGCGCTCAATGCCTACCTGCCGCTCATCGAAGGCAAGCGCCCAGAAGTTGCGCATCTCTGCCACAACCAGTCGGGCCTGCGCGACTACTGGGCCCTGACCGTGCTGCAGGGGGCCATGGCCGATGGCGTCTTTCGCCGCGAGGACGCCCGGCCGCTGCTTTCGCGCGCACGCTCGACCCATTTCCAGCCTGGCACGCGCTATTCCTATTCGAACGGCAACTTCCGTATCCTGGCCGACCTCGTCGAAGACCATACCGGCAGGTCGCTTGCCGAACTTTACGATCGCTGCGCTTTCGAGCCGGCCGGCATGACAACGGCCGCCCTCACTCCCGATACCAGCGTCTCGCCGAACGGCGTGGTCGGATACGAGGGTAACGAGACGACGGGTTATTTCGAGGCGGCGAACCGGATCTATTGGGCGGGTGACGCCGGTATTTCGGCAACGCTCGACGACATGCTGGCTTGGGAATGCTTCATCGACCGGACGCGAGACGACGAAAATGGTCTCTACCGCAGGCTTTCGGCGCCGCAGACCTATGCGGATGGGCGGGCCGCGCCCTATGGCTTCGGCCTCGCCCACGAAAGGATCGGCGACGTTGCGATCACCGGCCATGGCGGTGCCTTGCGCGGCTTTCGCAGCCGCCGCCTTCACGCCGCAAGCGAACGCCTCTCGATCGTCGTGATGTTCAACCACGAGGCCGACGCCCATGCCGCCGCAACGGCCCTGATGAAGGGCGCGCTCGGTCACCAGGATGTCGAGAGGGCAGCCGGCGACTGGGACGGCCAGCAATTCGGCACCTATCTCGAACCGGAGACCGGCCTTGCGCTGTCGACCCGCCCCTTGGGAACGGGACGGCTAGAGCTGCGCTTTGCGACCGCAGGAGAACCTCTGCAGATCGCAGCGGACGGTGTCGCGCGTTCCGGCGCGGTCTCGCTGACGGTGAGCGGCACCGGCCTGCAGATGGAACGGGAGCGCGAGAACCTTGTGACGACGGCCGAAAGGGTCGCCGGCAAGGCAAAGCCGGATATTGCCGGGCGCTACCGCTCCGCAGAACTCGACGCTGACATCGAGATCGTTTCGACCAATGGCATCTTCTTTGCCGGCTGCGCCGGCATGCTCGGCAAGGGCGCGATGCATGCGATGCTGCCGTTTGCCGACGATGTCTGGCTGCTGCGCTGCAAGCGCTCGATGGACGCGCCGGCGCCGGGGGACTGGACCGTGCGGATCCACCGCGACGACAGAGGCACGATCTCCGGCCTGACGATCGGCTGCTGGCTTGCGCGGCAAATCGACTATATCAAAGTAGGCTGAACGGCAGTCCGACGGGTCGCAATACGGGCCCATCCGGCAGACGTGGACGGAGACGACCCGAAGTGAGACAGAAGCGGCCGACAGCAGGACGAAGCGAAGGCACCGGCCGCATGACCGGCGAGGTCGGCAAACGCGTCACCATCGCCCGTGCACTGTCCAAGCTCGGCTACTGCTCGCGAACGCAGGCGGAAAAACTTGTACTTGATGGCCGTGTCAGCATCGGCGGCCGCAAGATCACCGATCTGGCGCAATGGGTCGATATCGAAAAGGACCGCATCGCCGTCGACGGCAAGGCCGTTCTGGCGGAGGACAAGATCTACCTGATGCTCAACAAGCCGCGTGGCCTGGTGACGACAAGGCACGATCCGGAGGGGCGCCCGACCGTCTTTGATTGCCTGGGCGACAGCGACGCGCAATTCCTCTCCCCAATCGGCCGGCTGGACAAGGCGAGCGAGGGCCTGCTGCTCTTTACCAACGACACGGTGCTTGCCCAGCGGCTGCTCGATCCCGAAACCCATCTCGGCAAGGTCTACCACGTGCAGGTCGCGGGCGAGATCGGCGACAGCCAGCTTGCCGCAATGGTCGACGGTGTCGAAGAGGGCGGCGAGCACTTGCGCGCCGCGCGTGCCGAACACCTAAGAGGCGGCGGGAAAAACAGCTGGATCGAGGTCGAGTTGCATGAAGGGCGCAATCGCCAGATCCGCCGGATGCTCGATGTCCTCGGCTTCGAGGTCTTGCGGCTCGTGCGCGTCTCGATCGGCGACATCGCGCTTGGCAAGCTTGCGAAAGGCGCAACGCGCCCGCTGACAGTGGACGAAGTGCAGTATCTGCGGCAGCGTACGGGACAATCGTAGCCACTGAGCATCCAGTCGGAGGCCGCGCCACCGAAGCCAGTCTGAAGCGCAGCGCTTGCAATGGGTGGAAATCCACCCACCAGGCGAGCCCCTTGTTTCCAAATCCACCCAAATTCAGACAATCGGCAGCAGAAATGCGCGGCGGTGCGCAGCTAACCCGTTGTCTGTGCTAAGATTGCGTTTGCAAATGGGTCAACCAGAATCGGCATGGGAGGAGCCTTGCCGGCTGGTCGATATTTCATCCGGGAGGAAAAGATGAAAACCCTGAATGCGCTTCTTGGCGCCGTTGCCGCGCTGTCCCTGTTTGCCGCTTCCGCCAATGCGCAGACCTATCCCGAACGTTCGATCACCATGGTCGTTCCGTTCTCGGCCGGCGGCCCGACGGATACCGTCGCGCGCCTCGTCGCCGAATCCATGTCGAAGGACCTCGGCCAGCAGATCATCGTCGAAAACGTTGGCGGCGCCGGCGGCACGTTGGGTGCCGGCCGCGTCGCCCAGGCCGATCCGGACGGCTATACCGTCTTGCTCCACCACATCGGCATGGCTACCAGCGCCACGCTCTACCGCAAGCTCGCCTACGACACGCTGAACGCCTTCGAATATGTCGGCCTCGTCACCGAGGTGCCGATGACGATCGTCGCGCGCAAGGATCTCGAGCCGACCGATCTCAAGGGCCTCGTCGAATACGCCAAGGCGAACAAGGACACGGTCACGGTTGCCAATGCCGGCATTGGTGCTGCCTCGCACCTCTGCGGCATGATGTTCATGAGCGCCATCGAAACGCCGCTGACCACTGTTCCCTACAAGGGTACCGGCCCGGCGATGACCGACCTGCTCGGCGGCCAGGTCGACATCATGTGCGACCAGACCACCAACACGGCCAAGCAGATCCAGGGCGGCACCATCAAGGCTTATGCCGTTACCTCGCCCGAGCGTCTCAAGGTCTTCCCGGATCTGCCGACGACGGCGGAAGCCGGGCTTCCCAATCTGCAGGTTGGCATCTGGCACGGCGTATACGCGCCGAAGGGCACGCCGACCGAAGTGACCGAACGCCTGTCGAAGTCGCTGCAGGTGGCGCTGAAGGATCCGAACGTCGTCGCCCGCTTCGGCGAACTCGGCACCGAGCCGTCGAGCGAAGCCGATGCCACCCCGGCAGCGCTGAAGGCGAAGCTTGAGGGCGAAATCACCCGCTGGAAGCCGGTGATCGAAGCTGCCGGCCAGTACGCCGACTGACACGAGACACCCGCCCGCCACGATCCTTCACCCCAAGTGACCTGGATCGTGGCGGGTTTGTCGCCTAAGACATCGCATCCGGGAGGGCCGGAGGGCATTCGCGCCGGCAGTCGGCTTCGGTCACACTTCAAGGTGTCATGCCGTCGTCCGCCGCCGCACTACGTCACTGGCAACTGGCAGTCCGAGCTTGAGTTTGGCCTATCGGCCGGTGCTCAGCCCAAAAACCAAATGGGGACACGATGAAATCAATCTCCTTCGACACCACCAATGCGCTCTGTGGCGGCATCCTGACAGCCGTCGGGCTGTTCTTTGCCTGGCAGGCTTTCAATCTCGAGCTCGGCACCGCGTTCCGCATGGGTCCGGGTTACTTCCCGCTGGTGCTGGCCGCCATCCTGACGCTTCTCGGTATCGTGATCCTCGTTCAGTCGACACGGGTTAAGGGAGAGCCGATGGGAGCGATCGCGGTGCGCGGCATGCTGTTCATCCTGCCGGCGCCGATCTTCTTCGGCCTGACGGTGCGCGGTCTCGGCTTCGTCCCGTCGTTGTTCTTCACCGCGCTGGTTGCCTGCTTTGCTTCCGGCCGCATGAAACCGCTGACCGCCATCGCGCTGTCGCTGGCGCTCACTGCTTTTTCCGTTGCGGTCTTCAGCTACGGCCTCGGCTTGCCCTTCCAGCGCTTCGGCCCCTGGACCCAGTTCTAGGAGACGGATGATGGATCTTTTCAGCAATCTCGCACTCGGCTTCACCACGGCCGCATCGCCCGAAAACCTGCTCTTCTGCCTGATCGGTGTTCTGCTCGGCACGCTGATCGGCGTTCTTCCCGGCATCGGCGCGACGGCGACCATCGCCATGCTGCTGCCGATCACCTTCCAGCTCGAGCCGGTATCCTCGCTGATCATGCTCGCCGGTATCTATTACGGCGCGCAATACGGTGGCTCGACCACGGCGATCCTCATCAATATGCCGGGCGAATCTTCGTCCGCCGTGACGGCGATCGACGGCTACCAGATGGCGCGCAAGGGCCGTGCCGGTGCGGCGCTGGCAATCGCGGCACTCGGCTCATTCTTCGCCGGTACGGTGTCGACCTTCCTGGTCGCGGTCTTCGCCCCGCCCCTGACCGAGATCGCGCTGAAGTTCGGTGCAGCAGAATATTTCTCGCTGATGATCGTCGGCCTGGTGTCGTCGATCGCGCTGGCGCACGGATCGATCGTCAAGGCCTTGGCGATGGTGGCGCTCGGGCTGCTGCTCGGCCTCGTCGGTACCGACATCTACACCGGCACGCCGCGCTTCACGCTGGGGATACGTGAGTATGCCGATGGTCTGAATTTCGTCGCTCTGGCGGTCGGCGTCTTCGGCATCGCCGAAATTCTCCGCAACCTCGAAAACGAACACACACGCGAGGTTCTGATGGCCAGGGTAACCGACCTGATGCCGACGCGCGACGACTTCAAGCGCATGGTCGGGCCGGTTCTGCGCGGCACGGCGATCGGCTCGGCCCTCGGCATTCTGCCCGGCGGCGGTGCGATCCTTGCGGCATTTGCCTCCTATACCGTCGAAAAGCGCGTCTCTGACCGGCCCGAAGAATTCGGCCATGGCGCCATCGCCGGTGTCGCCGGCCCGGAAAGCGCCAACAATGCCGGCGCCCAGACCTCGTTCATCCCGCTGTTGACGCTCGGCATTCCGGCAAACCCTGTCATGGCGCTGATGATCGGCGCAATGATCATCCAGGGCATCGTGCCCGGGCCCAACGTTGCGGCAGAACAACCGGCTCTCTTCTGGGGCATCATCGCCTCGATGTGGATCGGCAACCTGATGCTGGTGGTGCTGAACCTGCCTCTGATCGGGCTGTGGGTGCGGCTGTTGAAGATCCCCTACTACGTGCTCTTCCCGATCATCATGGCGTTCTGCTCGATCGGCGTCTACAGCGTCAACTCCAACGTCTACGACCTCTATGCCGTCGCCTTCTTCGGCCTTGTGGGCTACCTCTTGTTGAAGCTGCGCTGCGAGCCCGCCCCGCTCCTGCTCGGCTTCGTGCTCGGTCCGTTGCTGGAAGAAAACCTGCGGCGGGCGATGATCCTGTCGCGCGGCGATCCGACCACCTTCGTCACGCGCCCGATCAGCGCGATCCTGCTGTTGATCGCAGCCATGGTCCTGGTGGTGGTTTTCCTGCCGAGCGTCAAGGCCAAGCGCGAGCAGGTCTTCGTCGAGGAAGACTGATCGACAGGATGCGGCATTCTGCCCCTGCGCGGTTTGCCACATTGAGATATGTCAATAACGTCGCCTATCCCTGAGCCAGCAGATTGGCATAGGGATAGGCAAACCGGATGAAGCCTCGCGCGAGGATCAGAATGCATAAGGTCATGCGTTTGTTTTGCGCTTTGGCCGTGCTGCTTCTCGGCTTCGCGCACCAGGCGCCTGCAGCGGCAGCAGCGCTGTCGGCGACAGAACGCGCGCAGTTCGCACTGCCTGATGGTTCCTTGCCCGATCTCTGCCTGCCCGGGGCCGGTGGCGACGACAGCAGCGGCAAACCACTCTCGCACAGCCATTTCTGCGGCGCCTGCCGCATCTTCTGGGTCGTCCTGCCGACGCCGGCCGATGCGGCGCACACGATCGTCCGCAAGACCAAAATGGTGCTGCCGCCGGGGCAGCCGATTGCATCCGCTCGATCGCAGCTCCCGCCCAATGCCAGCCCGCGCGGTCCGCCAGAGCCAAGGTTCCAAGCCTGAGCCCCTCGTCACGCCCGATCGTGACTGAACGCTGATGCCTGATCTCCGGCGCGTCGCTGCGCGACCATCCCGACGAGATCGCAACACGGATCGCCCATTATGCCCGATACGATCACCTTCGCGGAAACAACGCTTCCGCCCCCGCCGCCGGCCGTTTTTTCGACTGCAAAAGTCTCTCCCAACCGGCAGCGTCTCGTTGGAGAGCATGCCACTTTGCTCTTCCAGGGAGGGCGAAATCGCCATCTCTACCGCGTCGTCGACGGCTGTGTCGCGCTGTCGCAATTGCTCGACGACGGGCGCCGACAGATCACCGACGTGCTCGGCCCCGGGCGCCTCTTTGGTTTCACCCATGACGGCCGCAATATCGCCACCGCCGAAACACTGACATTCGCCCGGATCGAGACGCTCGCCGGCAGCCAAGTCGAAGACGGTGGCCACGAACCGAGCGTCGCCGCCGAACTCAAGGCAACGCTGCACCGGATGCAGGCGCACGCAACGCTGCTCGGCCGCAAGACTGCGACGGAGAAGGTTGCAACGGCACTCATCGATCTTGCCGACCAGTTCGCCTGGCGCGGTCGCGCCACCAGCACGACCAGGTTCAGCTTCAACCTCTATCTCTCGCGCGCCGATCTTGCGGATTGGCTGGGCCTGACGGTCGAGACCGTCAGCCGCTGTCTCAATCGTTTCAAGCGCGACGGCCTGATCGACTTCAACCACCCGAAGACAGTGCGCATTCTCGACGAACATCAATTGCGGGCTTTGGCAGGGTTGATGCGCAGAGACTGACCCTCACCCAAGGCGGTTACTCCCAACAGATCACGGCGGGCTTCGCGCCCGGCCCGAAGAAAGGCTTGAAAACAATGATTGCGAAAATGGTCTATCACGTGCCGGTGTTCGGCTGGATGCTCAAGGAAGCGGCTGAGGGCTCGGGCACCGCCAAGGCGCTGTTCCTCATCAACTGCATGCTGATCTGGCTGCCGGCGATCATTGCCTTCGGCTATCCCGCCATCATCATCCCGGCGCTTGCCCTGGTGCCGACGGTCTTCGTTCTCCTGATCCTGATCACCACGGGCTAGCCGCTTTCGATCGCACCGGTCGCTCAGAAATCGAGAGCGGCATTGTCGACGACTTCCTTCATGACGAAGAACGTTCTGGTCTGACGGACGCCCGGCAGCGCGATCAGCTGCGTGCCGTGGATGCGGTTGAAGTCGGCCATGTCGCCAACGCGAATTTTCAGGAAGTAGTCGAAGTCACCGGCGACGAGATGGCAGTCGAGGATGAACTTCAGCTTCTCTACCGCTTTTTCGAAGTCGCGAAAACTCTCCGGAGTCGATCGGTCGAGAACGACGCCGACCATGACCAGGGCGCCGCGATCGACCTTCCGCGGCGCAACGAGCGCGCGGACGTTGGTGATATAGCCTTCCTCGAACAGCCTCTGCGTCCGGCGGTGGCAGGTCGCGGCGCTGACATCCACCATTTGCGCCAATTCCGCATTGCTCAGCCGGCCGTTCTTCTGCAGCAGACGCAGCATCTTGAGATCGATACGATCCAGTTCGCCATGCATGAAAGGATCTTCCTTATTTGTCGATAAACCCGCACGTAATCTACTATCAGATGAAGCATTTACGGAGAAACACAAAATCCCGACGCAACATTAGAGAGCACCTTTCACATGATGGGTGGTAGCGTTTCCTGACTTTCAAGACGGAAGGAGGCAACAACATGCTGGAAAAATTCGAACGCTACCCGCTGACCTTCGGGCCGACGCATATCGAGAAACTCAACCGGCTCTCGGGCCATCTGGGCGGTAAGGTCGAGATCTACGCCAAGAGGGACGATTGCAATTCCGGCCTCGCCTTCGGCGGCAACAAGCTGCGCAAGCTGGAGTATATCATTCCGGACGCGCTCCGCTCCGGCGCCGACACGCTGGTGTCCATCGGCGGCGTTCAATCGAACCATACGCGCATGATCGCCGCCGTTGCCGCCAAGATCGGCTTCAAGTGCCGGCTCGTCCAGGAGAGCTGGGTGCCGCACGAGGATGCCGTCTACGACCGTGTCGGCAACATCATGCTCAGCCGCATCATGGGCGCCGACGTCCAGATGGTCGATGAAGGTTTCGACATCGGCATCCGCCACAGCTGGGAGGCGGCGATCGAAGACGTCAAGGCGCAGGGCGGCAAGCCCTACGCCATCCCCGCCGGCGCCTCCGTGCACAAATACGGTGGCCTCGGCTATGTCGGCTTTGCCGAGGAGGTGCGGGCGCAGGAGGAAGAGCTCGGCTTCAAGTTCGATTATATCGTCGTCTGCACGGTCACCGGTTCGACGCATGCCGGCATGCTGGTCGGCTTTGCCAGGGATGGACGCCAGCGGCAGGTCATCGGCATCGACGCCTCGTTCACACCGGCGCAAACGAAAGCGCAGGTTCTCGACATCGCCCGCAGAACGGCCGACCTCGTCGAACTCGGCACCGAGCTTACCGATGAGGACGTGGTGCTGCTCGAGGATTATGCCTATCCCGTCTACGGCGTGCCCTCCGACGAGACCAAGGCGGCGATCCGCCTTTGCGCCCGCCTCGAAGGCATGATCACCGACCCCGTCTATGAGGGCAAGTCGATGCAGGGCCTGATCGACCTCGTTCGCAAGGGCTATTTCCCCGAGGGATCACGGGTTCTCTACGCCCATCTCGGCGGTGCCCCGGCGCTCAACGGCTACGGCTACACCTTCCGCAACGGCTGATCTTGCCTGCCGCCGTGCGTCGAAAGGGGCCACGACCGAATGTCCGGCCGTGGCCAAAACCTTGTATGCGCCCGCGACGCGACGGCGCCTGCAGTTTCCTTGCGGTCTCAACCGAGAGCGAGATCGACAGCAGCAAGCGCATGCAGCTCAGTGGTATCGAAAACCGGAACCGGGCTGTCGGCCTGGGAAATCAGCAGCATGATCTCGGTGCAGCCCATGATGATCGCCTGGGCGCCCCGCTCCACCAGCCGCTGAATGACCTGCCGATAGGCGTCGCGCGACGAGGCCTCGACACGGCCGACCACCAGCTCCTTGTAGATGATGTCGTGAACGGTTTTCCGGTCCTCGTCGCCGGGTACCAGAACGTCCAGCCCGTGCCGTTCGATCAGCCGCCCCTTGTAGAAATCCTGTTCCATGGTGAAGGCCGTGCCCAGCAGGCCGACACGGCTGAGGCCGAGCGCCTTGATCTTCTCCGCCGTTGGGTCGGCGATATGCAAGAGCGGAATGGCAACCGCCGCCGATACCGCGTCGGCCATCCGGTGCATGGTGTTGGTGCAGATCACCAGGAAATCGGCGCCGCCGGCTTCAAGGCGCCGGGCCGCGGCGGTCATTTCGCCTGTCAGCGCCGACCAGTCGCCAATATGCTGCAGCCGCTCGATCTCGCCGAAATCCATCGACCACATCAGGCTCTTGGCCGAGTGCACGCCGCCCAGGCGCGCCCGGACTTCCTGATTGACGATACGGTAGTATTGGGCAGAGCTTTCCCAGCTCATGCCGCCGATAAGTCCCATGACCTTCAATGCGTTTGTCCCTCCCGATTGCATGCACCCTCTACGTAGCGTGCTCAAATCTCTGCCACATTCCCAGGCATGCACCAAGCGGCATCGACGGGATTTCAGCGCGGATCGCGTGACAGAGCGGACGCGCGCAGCATCATCGTATTCCCCAACTTTTTGCCGCAATGAATGAACCAAAGCCGACACGAGGCGTTTGCCCATCAGTGCAACCACAACGTCAGGAGTACTCGCAGTTGGAGAGACGCCGCCATAAAAGCACGCAAACGTTGTTCTTGACGTCGCGTTTCGAAGATCAAGAAATTCCTGCAAGGAGAAAAAATGCGGCTCTTCCAGTGCGGCGCCTGTGGCCAGACAATTCACTTTGAAAACCGCAGTTGCATGCGTTGCGGGGCCACCCTGGGGTTCGATCCCGGCGATCTGTCGATGCGCGCCCTAGTGCCGCTCGACAACGGGCTCTGGCAGATCCGCGGCGACGGAACACGGACCTTTCGTTTCTGCGACAACGCCGCCATCGATGTCTGCCATTGGCTGGTGCCGGCCAATCAGCCCGATCGATACTGCGCCGCCTGCCGCCATAACACCATCGTGCCGACGACCGACGCCGTCGGGCTTGCACGCTGGCGCAGAATAGGCCTGGCGCAACGCCACCTGTTCTATTCGCTGCTGCGTTGGCGATTGCCGCATCCCACCCGAAAGCAGGATCCGGAAGGCGGGCTGGCGTTCGAATTCCTCGCCGACGTCGTCGACGGCTACGGCAACATCATTCCCGCCCGAACGGGTCACGAGAATGGATTGATCAGCCTGCGTGCTTCCGAGGCGGAGGACGTGGTGCGCGAAAGCGTGCGTGTTTCGATGAACGAACCCTACCGCTCCTTGCTCGGGCATTTTCGCCATGAGGTCGGTCACTTCTATTGGGAGAGGCTCGTCGACGACGAAGCAACACGGGCCGAGGCGCGCACGCTGTTCGGCGATGAAACGCAGGACTATGCGGCGGCACTGGAGCGCCACTACCAACAGGGCCCTCCCGACGACTGGCAGGAGCGATTCATCAGCCCCTATGCGAGTGCCCATCCGTCAGAAGATTTCGCCGAGTGTTGGGCCCATCTCTTCCACATCGTCGACGCGCTGGAGACCGGGCGCGCCTTCGGCATGAATCTCGACCCGATCGGGCATGGTTCGCTCGAAGCCGAGATCGCCTTCGATCCCTACCGTGCAGCGAGCGCAGAAGTAATCGTCGCGGCGTGGGTGCCGCTCAGCGTCGCTCTCAACGCCATCCAGCGGTCGATGGGCCAGCCCGACAGCTATCCCTTCGTCCTATCGCAGCCGGTTGTCGAAAAGCTCGACTTCATCAATCGGCTGATCCTCGGTGCAGCTACCTCAAGCCGTTGAGAACAACGGGGTCTGGGGTCAGGACGCAAGCGGAACAAAATCGCATTGTGCCGCGTTGCCCTGCGTTAGCAAGCGCTAGCGGAGGGAATTATGAGCCGCGCAGAAGCATTGGCGGCAGCGCTGGCGGGAGCAGCAGGGTCGCAGACGATTGAATCGAGAGCTGTCCTCGACAGCCTTCCCATCGCGATCTACACCACGGATGCAGCCGGGGTCGTCACCTATTTCAATCGCGCCGCGGCGGAATTGGCGGGGCGCGAGCCGCGGCTCAATGCCGACCGCTGGTGCGTCTGTTGGCGCCTGCATCGTCCGGACGGAACGCGGTTGCCGACCGACCAATGCCCGATGGCCGATGCGCTGAGAGAAAAGCGCGCCATCCGCGGCGAGGAACTGATCGTCGCGCGACCCGATGGCACTATGGTGCCGGTGCTTCCCTACCCGACACCGATCTTCGATGCCGAAGGCGAGATGACCGGCGCCGTCAACGTCCTCATCGACATCGGCAAGCGCAAGGCAGCGGAACAGGAACTGCGCACCAAGACCAACCGTATTCAGGCGCTCGATCGCATCGCCAGGCTTCTGTCCAGCGACCTCAATGTCGAGCATATCGTGCAGACTGTGACCGACAGCGCCACCGAACTCACTGGCGCGAAATTCGGGGCGTTTTTCTACAACGTCGTCGACGAGACCGGAGAGCATTTCCAGCTCTTCACCCTGTCCGGGGCTCCGCGGGAAGCCTTCGAGAATTTCGGCCTGCCCCGCAACACGGCCGTGTTCGCGCCGACCTTCAAGGGTGAACGGGTCGTGCGCAGCAACGATATCCGCAAGGACCCGCTTTACGGGCTGAGCTCGCCGCATTTCGGCATGCCACAAGGGCATTTGCCCGTTGTCAGCTACCTCGCCGTTCCGGTGATCGCCCGCTCCGGGGCGGTGCTCGGCGGCCTGTTCTTCGGCCATGACGCCCCGGGTGTCTTTACCCGCGATTCCGAGGACACCATCGTTGCCATTGCCGCTCATGCGGCAATCGCGATCGACAACGCCCGACTGCTGGCCGACAGCCAAAGACAATCCGAGTGCCGTCGCATTGCCGAGCTGTCGGCACGTCACCTCGCATCAATCGTCGAATCCTCCGACGACGCGATCGTCAGCAAGGATCTGAACGGCATTGTCACCAGTTGGAACAGGGGCGCCGAGGCGCTGTTCGGCTATAGCGTGCAGGAGATGGCGGGAACGCCGATCATGCGCCTGATCCCGAAAGGGCATGAGGATGAGGAGAGGCAAATCCTCGACCGGGTCCGCAGGGGCGAACGCATCGATCACTATGAAACCAGGCGGCAACGCAAGGACGGCACATTCGTCGACATATCGCTGACGATATCGCCGATCATGGATGACGATGGGCGCATCGTCGGCGCGTCGAAGATTGCCCGCGATATCAGCGAACGCAAGGCATCCGAAGTGGCACTCGCCGAGCGCTTGCGCGAGCAGGCTTCGCTTTATCAATTTACCGAACGAGTACACCGCGCACGGTCGATCGCCGCCGTCTATGAAGCTGCGCTCGACGCCATTCAATCGGCGCTGCGCTGCAGCCGGGCATCGATCCTGCTCATCGACGAGACCGGTACCATGCATTTTGTCGCCTCCCGCGGGCTTTCGGAAAGCTACCGTCTCGCCGTCGATGGACATTCGCCATGGGGCGCTGAGGCACAGGACCCCAATCCGATTTTCATCGAAGATCTCGAGCTGGCCGACATCCCGGACAACCTGCGCGCAGCCGTTCGAACCGAAGGCATCGGCGCCCTCGGTTTCATTCCGCTGGTTGCGGTCGGCCGACTGATCGGCAAGTTCATGACGTACTATGACACGGCGCACCACTTCGCCGGTTCCGAAATCGATCTCGCCCTGACCATTGCACGCCAGTTGAGCTTCAGCGTGCAGCGCATCCGATCAGAAGAGGCAAGACGGCGAGCCGAAGATCTGCTGCGGCACAACGAGGCAAAGGAGCGCGCCAGGGCGACGGAGGTGCTTGCGCTCATGGAAGCGGTGCCTGCGCCCATATGGATTGCCAGGACCCCGGATTGCCGGGTCATCAGCGGCAATAGAAGTTCTTTCGAACTGCTGCGGCTTCCGCCCGACAGCAATCCTTCGCTCTCGGCACCAGCAAGCGAAAGGCCCGCGCACTTCAAGGTCTATTCGCAGGGCAGTTTGCTGTCGCCGGACGAACTGCCGGTCCAGCGCGCTGCATGCGGTGAAGAGGTCCGAAACTTCGAACAGGAGATCCGCTTTGATGACGGCACGTCCCGGCATCTCCTGGGCAATGCCACCCCGCTGATCGATGCTTTGGGGATTCCGCAAGGCGCTGTCGCCGCATTCGTCGACATCACCGAGCGCAAGGAGACCGAACAGGCAATGCGCGACGGCGAACGGCGGCTGCAGATGGCGCTCGAAGCCGGCCGGATGGGGGCATGGGAATGGAACTTCGACACCGGCAAGGTGATCTGGTCGCCGGGCCTGGAAGCCCTTCACGGACTGGAACCGGGTACCTTCGGCGGCACGCCGCATGACTTCAAGGCCGACATCCATCCGGATGACCTCGCCATGGTCGAGCTAGAAATCCAGACCGCCGTCGACACCCAGGAGGACTACCACACATCCTATCGCATCTGCCGCCCCGACGGTTCCATTCGCTGGCTGGAAGCATTCGGGCGTTTTCTGCCGCGCGCAGGTTCGTCGTCGCAGCGTCTGGCCGGTGTCTGCATGGACATCACCGAACGAAAGGACGCCGAGGCTCAACGCAATCTGCTGGTCGCCGAACTCAGCCACCGCGTCAAGAACACGCTGGCGACGGTCACCTCAATTGCCCGCCAGTCCTTCGCCATGACCCCCGACCGCAAGGAGGCCGAGCAATCGTTCCATGCCCGTATCCGGGCACTGGCGCAGACGCATACCCGGCTTGCGGAGGCGACCTGGGCCGGGGCTTCCTTGGAAACGATCCTTTGCGACGAGCTGGCACCCTACAAGAACGAGAATGCCGGCAATGTCTCCTTCGGCGGCCCAGCGATCATGCTGTCGCCAAGGCACGCGCTTGCCCTTGGCATGGCCGCCCACGAGCTTGCAACCAACGCGGCGAAACATGGCGCGCTTTCGGTGGAGGGCGGGCATGTGGACGTCAGCTGGAGCCTGGACCCCGCCAACAAGGCGCTTCATATCGGTTGGTGCGAAACCGGGGGACCCGCCGTCGCGTCGCCTTCGAGAAACGGGTTTGGCCGGCTGCTGCTCGAACGCGTCGTCGGCTCGGACCTCGGCGGCGAAGTCGAACTGGATTTTGCCAAGAGCGGCTTGAGGTACACGATCAACATGCCCTACTCCGCAGGTGCTGAACGATGAATGGCGGACAACGCAGCGTCTTTGTTGTCGAGGACGAGTATCTGCTGGCGATCCAGATCCAGGATGATCTGTTGGCCGCCGGCTTCGCGGTCATCGGTCCATTCACCAGCCTGCGCAGTTCGATCGCGGCGGCAAAACGGGAGACCCCTCAGGCGGCGACACTCGATGTCAATCTCAACGGAGAGTTCGTCTACCCCGTAGCGGACGAGTTCCTCGCCCGAGGCGTTCCGGTACTGTTGCTCACCGGTTACGCCGCGTCCGACCTTCCCGAGCAGTATCGCAGCCTTCCCCGCCTCGCCAAGCCGTTCAACAGTCGAGACCTCATCCGCACCGTCGAGGCCCTGCTGACCGGCAAGTGACGATGGTGCGGCTCAAGCCCCCCCGGAGGGCCTGCCGCTCATTCAGGCGCTGCACAGGATCGATTTTGCCGAAGATATCGTGATCGCTCTCGAAAACAAGCTCGCCATTCGCGAAGCCTATGACGGAGCCACCATCGCCTGGCCGACGGGCCAGGCGTATCCGCAGCGGCAGG
Organism: Ensifer sp. LC384; assembly: GCF_001695865.1. Lineage (NCBI taxonomy): Bacteria > Pseudomonadati > Pseudomonadota > Alphaproteobacteria > Hyphomicrobiales > Rhizobiaceae > Ensifer > Ensifer sp. LC384. Next base: position 202,682 of record NZ_MBST01000078.1, on the reverse strand, counting down.
CGCGTCACTCCTTGCGCGATGCCAGGATCTTGTCGATGCGCATGCCGTCCATGTCTATGATTTCAAAGCGCCAGTCCTGGAAGTCGAAGGTTTCGCCAACGTGCGGAAGATGGCCGAGGATCTGCAGCGCAAAGCCGGCAATGGTGTGGAAGTCGCCCTCCGGCCTGTGATAAATGCCGAGCCGCTCGAAGGCGTCGTGCGCCGACATCAGCCCTTCGATCAGCAAAGAGCCGTCCGAACGGGTGACGATATCCGGCTCGTTCGCCTCCGTATCCGGCAAATCGCCGGCGATCGCCTCGAGGAGATCGGTCTGGGTGATGATGCCTTCGAGGCTGCCATATTCATCGACGATGATCGCCAGACGAACGGGCGCGGTCTTGAACGTTTCGAGGACGCGGAAGACGCGCGCCGATTCATGCAGCACAAGCGGCTCGCGCATCGCCTTCATCGGATCGAGCGTATGGCCGTCGAGCAACTGATCGAGCAGATCCTTCTTCAGCACCATGCCTAGGGGATAGTCGATGCCGCCGCGGCCGATCAGGAGCTGCTCATGGTGGCAATCCCTAATGGTGCGCAGGATTTCCTCGCGCGTATCGTCGGCATCGATCCAGTCGATTTCCATGCGCGGCGTCATGAAATCGGAAATCCGCCGGTCGCCGATGTTGAAGATCCGCTCGACCAGTTCCTGCTGGGCGACATCGAGTAGACCCGCCTCCTGGCTTTCGGCGACAAGCAGCTTCAGTTCGGTGGGCGAATGCAACGACGCCTCGCCGGTACCTGGACGCAGGCCGACCAGTCGAAGAACGAGATTGCCGAGGCCGTTGAGAGCCAGAATGGCCGGGCGCAACAGAAACAGGAAAAATGCGAGCGGGCGCACGACAGCAAGGGCCGTGCCCTCGCTGCGTTGGAGCGCCAGGCTCTTCGGCGCCAGTTCTCCGAGCACGATGTGGAGCGCGGTGATGATGATGAAGGAAATCGCGACTGCAATCGCATGCGAGCCGAACGACGCCCATGCCATCGGCAAGCCGCTCAAGAGCGGCTCGATCAGATGCGCCAGAGCCGGCTCACCCACCCAGCCGAGCGCCAACGACGATATGGTGATGCCGAGCTGAGTGGCAGCCAGGTTGGCATCGAGATTGTCGACGGCATGCTGGAGCGCGCTGGCGTTCGTTCGCCCCCGCGCCACTAACTCGGTCACGCGGCTGCGCCGAACGGAAACCAGGGAGAATTCAGCCGCAACAAAAAAGCCGTTGGCGGCAACAAGCAGAAATACAGCCAGTATCCCGAGATAGTCGAAAATACTGCCATCCGAACCGGACATGATCTCCCTTCGGGCGCGTCGCGCCTCGCGCTGTTGCTATTGCGATCAGCCTAACATGCTCTGGCCGCGCAAGTCAGACGGGATGCAGCCGATCTTCGTAACTCCGCCTGCATCCCGCAATGCGCCCGGACGACCCTGTCGACCGGGCCGTCGCTTGGTGCTAGTTGCCGCCTTCGATGTTCTTGAGCGCTTCCAGATCGGCATGCGACACGAACTCGCATGCAAGCAAGGTCTTGCCCGGTATGGCCTCGCTTTCGCGCGCAACGATCGACACGATCCCCATTTCCGTCGCCGGCTGTTCGGTCTCCGGCAATACGCGCGCATAGCCCTTGGTGGACGTGCCGAGAATGCTGCTTTTTTCCCGCTCCAGCTGGTAGCGGGCCGCGAGTTCGTCCGCCCGCGCGCCTTCGATCAGGACGCCGACGGAGCTGCCGGCAAAGATAACCTCGTTGGTCTTAAAGCCATCGCGCCCTATGTCGGAGGGCAGCTTGTAGACATAGGCCGTCAGCAACGACGTGTCGGGTTTCGTAAGCTTCTCGGCAGCGTCATAGAGCTCGGTTGCCGATTGCATCGTGTAGGGCGGGCTGCAGAGAGCACCATCATAAAATGCCGCTACGTCGTCGGATGCAAGGGCCGCAGCTGGGCTTGAAACGGCCAGGACGGCAAGGGCACGCAGAAAAACTCTTGAGAACAAAATCATTACTCCAATTGACCGTTACCAGGGCCGTTCCCTGTCCGGCTGATCGCCGATCGGCAGTTGCAGGCATGATCCAATACAGGCAAGGATTCAACGTCCTGTTATCCAAGATCACAACATTCCCGAACTTTGCAGGCTTCGATCCCACGGGTCAAACCGTCGCAGCAAATGAAGACGCTGCCACCGAAGCCTCCGGGTCGAGGCTCAGCCCTGACTGGCGCCTTGCCGATAACGTGACAAGCCCGCCCGCCGGACAGACATATCGCACAGAACCGATGACGCGACCTTGCTCCCGCGCGACATCGTTCTAACTTGCCAAGGATCGTCTACCCGCGCCTCCGCGATCAGCGGTCTCTGCCCGGCGGCCGGCGAACGTGTAGGATTGAACGAGCAAAGTGTTTTACGCGGGAGGACACATGACATCTCTTGAACCCCGTCTGACGGAACTTGCCCATGGGGGTGGGTGCGGCTGCAAGCTCGCGCCCTCGGTTCTGCAGCGGCTTCTCGCCAGTCAACCGGCCATGACGCCCTTCTCCCAACTGCTCGTCGGCAACGACACGGCCGACGACGCGGCCGTCTGGCAGGTTGACGACAGTACCTGCATCATCGCCACCACCGATTTTTTCATGCCCGTGGTGGATGACCCGCACGATTTCGGGCGCATCGCCGCCACGAACGCGATTTCGGACATCTACGCCATGGGCGGCACGCCCATCCTGGCGCTTGCGATCCTCGGCATGCCGATCAGCAAGCTTTCCGCCGAGACCATCGGCAAGATCCTTGAAGGGGGCGCGTCGATCTGCGCGCAGGCCGGCATCCCCGTCGCAGGCGGGCATTCGATCGATTCGGTCGAACCCATCTACGGCCTTGCCGTCATCGGCATCTGTCGCCCGGAACAGGTGCGGCGCAATAGCGGCGCGAAGCCGGGGGACGCCTTGATCCTCACCAAGGGTATTGGGGTCGGCATCTATTCCTCCGCCTTCAAGAAGAAGGCCCTGCCGCAGGCGTGCTATGAGGAGATGATCGCCTCGACGACCCTTCTCAACCGGATCGGCTCCGAGCTTGCCGCCGATCCGCATGTCCATGCGCTGACGGATGTCACCGGCTTCGGCATCCTCGGTCATGGGCTCGAAATGGCCCGCGCGTCCGATTTGACGGTGTCTCTTTCCCTCGCAGGCATTCCTTTCCTGTCGCAGGCCGAGGCGCTTGCCCGGCAAGGCTTCATCACCGGCGCCTCAGAGCGCAACTGGGCGAGCTACGGAGGCGAAGTCAGTTTGCCCGACGGTATGCCGGATTGGCAGCGTCTTCTGCTTGCGGACCCGCAGACCTCCGGGGGGCTTCTGGTTGCCTGCGATGCCGCCAGCGCAGACAGCCTGGTCAAGACGATCCAAGGCGCAGGCTATCCGCTCGCCGCCATCGTCGGCCACACGCGGTCCGGCCCTGTGCAAGTGGAGGTTCGCGCCTGAGAGAAAAGCGAGGGATGGAACAACGGGCCGCAGCATCCCGTTGGTAGAGCAACCTTGAAGGAGCATGCCAGCGCAATCGCACGTTGGTGTCAGCGCAAGTGGCACCGGAGCGGTCGATCAGGACAGCAGTCAAGACGGGAGATCAGTGAGGTTTGATCTCCTCGATCGACAGCCGCAATCCGTCGGCATTGAAGAACTCCCCCTCACGGATCAGCGACCGATCCTCGTTGAGATTGCGAACAAGGGAAGCCAGCCGGCCCTTGGCGACATGGTCCTCGACGAGCCCTTCCGGGCCGGCGCGGTAAAACACGACACCGGACCAGTGCACGCCGGCGCCGGCGAGAAGCGCGATCATGTCCTGCCATCGCGTATCGTCGCCGACGACATGAAGATAGGCGGAGCGCAGAAGGTCGACCCGGGTCTCGCCGACCGCCAGCAGCACGAACAGCATGGTGAACGCGCCCGCCTCGCCATAGGCGGAAACGATCCAGTCATCGAAGTCGGTATTGCATGGCGCATGTGCCATCAACGATCTCCCGATGGCGGAAGAGAATGGGAGTCGAACCCACCCAAGACAGCCTCGCTGCCCCACCCGGATTTGAAGTCCGGACGCCCCACCGGGGACGAATCTCTTCCTTGCTTCACCTCGGGCGTGGCTCCGCCATAAAGGTCGAGCCTATGGGGATTGACGCGCCTGATATCACCGCGCCGGAGCGTCACTCCCTGGCGATCGAAGAACTCCAGAATCCCGATCGCCACCTTTCTACCGCTGTTCACGCGATCCCGAAAGAGACCGGCGGCAAATTCGCCCCGTTCGGCCCTCGCTGCGATATCTCTTATGATTTCAACCATTTCCGCGGTGGAGGAACGAATGAAGAAATGATCGCGCCTGATCTCGTCGACACGCCCGAGCCTTGCGCACAGCTTCAGCACGCGCCGGATCTCCTGCTCGTCGACGCCAAGCAAGTCGGCAAGGTCGCGCACGCGCGGCGGGCGAAAGCGCTCCTCGCTTTCGAGATGCGGCAAGATACATTCAAACAACGCCTCTTCGCTCTCGCTCAGACGAACCTCATGACCCGGCAGGCGAACGAAGGCTCCCTCGAGCACAAGGCGCCCGGCGGCCTGTTCCTGCCTGAGCACGAAAAGAAAAGCGGACATCGGCAGTCGCGGCGTGACCTGCAGGCGCAGGCGCTCACGTCCGATCCCCTGCAGGTCAGGATTTTCGACATGGAAGTCGGCGAGAAACCGCCCGACGTCCTTCGTCAAGTCGTCCCATCGCGCCCTGGACAGGGCATGGCGCACATGCCCGCCCTCGACCACGACGGCGCGGCAAAGGTCGATTGCCTCGCGCAGTTCTTCCTCCGATACGGCCCGGTCGCGCGCGAAGGCGTCAAGATCGACGACATGGGGCGGCGTATGCAGATGCGCAGAAAACGCCGGACTCGTTTCCGCGGCGCCCGCCGCATCGAGATAGGCAATCCGCTCGGGTGCCCGACGCTTGCGCAGCGGCGCACGCAGATCGAGAAGCCACCCGCCGCCGATGGTGCGCCGGGCCGAAACGTCGCGCAGGATGTAGCGATCACCGACCGCGGCAGCGATCGGCCGATCGAGGACGAGTTGAACCTTCGCCCGCTCTCCGGGACCTACGGGGTTTTGGAGCGGCACGATGCGGACCCCGACTTCGGCACTGCCATGGTGCAGGCGTGCGGAAAACCATTCCCCGACCGGCTTCGGCTCGCCCTTGAGCACAAACAGCTCCGCATCGATGCGGGCGGTCGGCGCGTGCAGATAGGGGTCGAGCACCGCGTCGCCGCGGCCGACCTTGTCCTTGGAGATGCCGTCGCCTGCGAGATTGAGCGCGCAGCGCTGACCGGCGACCCCGCGCTCCGACCGCTGGTCCTGGGCATGGATCGAGCGCACGCGGGCTTCCTGCCCGGATGGCGAAATCATCACGTTGTCGCCAACCGCAACCGAACCGGAAAGAACCGTTCCGGTGACCACCGTTCCAGCGCCCGAAAGAATGAAACTGCGATCGACCGTAAGCCGGAACCGGCCCGCCGCTCTCTCTTTCACCGTGGCGCGTTCGGCCTCGGCCAGGCGGTCTCTCAACTCGGCGATACCAAGGCCCGTGGCGGCGGACACGGGAAGGATCTCGGCGGTGCGAAGGCTCGTTGTGGAAAGCACATCGCCGATCTCCGCACCGAGGCTTTGCAACCGCTCCGCATCGGCAAGATCGGCCTTGGTGATCGCGACCAATCCCCTTTCGACGCCGAGCAGATCGAGGATGGCCAGATGCTCGAGGGTCTGCGGCTTGATGCCGTCATCCGCCGCGACGACGAGAAGGGCGTAGTCGATGCCGCCGGCACCGGCGAGCATCGTATGGATAAAGCGCTCATGGCCCGGGACATCGACGAATCCGGTGACCGCTTCGGCAAACTTCGCATAGGCAAAGCCGAGATCGATGGTGATGCCGCGCGCCTTCTCCTCCTTGAGGCGATCGGTGTCGATGCCGGTCAGGGCTTTCACCAGGCTGGTCTTGCCGTGGTCGATATGGCCGGCGGTTCCGACGATCATGGCCGCTCTTCCCCAAGAGGCTGGAGGGCGCGTCCCTCGGCCAGGCTTATCTCGCCGGGCGACAGGTTTTCGCGAACCGGCCCGATGAAAGGTTGCGCCAGGGCACTGCCTCCATTGGTCGCGCGGATCAGCCAGGCGAGCGCTGCGACACCGTCGCGGGCCGTGCCGGCCCCCATATGACAGGCGGCGCCAAGCATCGCCTGCGCATCGGCATCGCCCGCCATGGCACCCCGGCGCCACCAGTGGACGGCCTTTTCAGGGTTGCGCTCGACGCCCGAAGCGTTGTGATAGAGCATGCCGAGCCGGGTCATCGAGGAAGCAATGCCGGCGTTAGCGGCACGCTCGGCCCAGCGGCGCGCCTCGGCCGGATCGGGCGTCATGATTTCGCCTTCCAGCAGCATCCAGCTCAGCATGTCCTGCGCCGGCGCGTCGCCCTTCTCGGCAGCGCGGCGATAGTAGTCGGCGGCAATACCGTAGTCGCCGTTCGTGCCATCGACGCCCTGCATGTGAAGGGCCGCATAGTTGCGTTCGCCAACGGGATCGCCCGCGTCCGCTGCCAGCCGCAGCCACGTCCGCGCCAGCTCCCGGTCCTGCGGTACGCCGAGCCCCTCGGCAAAACAGGCGCCGATATTGTTCTGTGCCCGCGCGACACCCGATCGCGCCAACGGCTCCCATAGGCGCAGCGCCGTCTCGTGGTCCCCGTTCCGGGCTGCAGCCAGGGCTTGCGCCATCTCGTCCGTTGCCGAGGTCGGGTCGGCGCTATGCCCTGTCAGACGATCAAGCCAGTGCATGTCCCACGCCCTCGGACAGGCTTTTCAGGAACTGCGCCTCGTCGGAAAGGCAGCGAAGGTCGAGGATGAGAGCCCCGTCCTGCAAGCGGCCAAGGATCGGGCGAGGAAGGGAGCGGAAAAGCGCCGCGAGCGCTTCGAGCGCGCTGCCGCTCGTAGCCTCGACCCTGAGGCCTGCGCTGGCGATCGTGTCGACTGGCAACGCACCCGATCCGATCTGGCTCGTACAATGACAAATCTCCACCCGATAGCCCCTCGAGGCAAGAAGCCTGGCCACCCCGGGCGCGAGCCGTTCCGCCTGGGCACGGATTTCGCCTTGCGGTCGCGCCAGCATGCGCAGCGTGGGAAGGCGGGAGGCGAGCCGGTCGGGATCGCGGTAAAGCTTCAATGTCGCCGCCGTCGCCGCAATGCGGATCTTGTCGACCCGCAAGGCCCGTTTGAGCGGATTCCGGTTGATCTCGGCGATCAGATCGCGACGGCCGACGATAAAGCCCGCCTGCGGTCCGCCCAGCAGCTTGTCGCCCGAGAAGGTGACGAGATCCGCGCCCTCGGCCACGGCTTCGCGCACCGTCGGCTCCTTGCCAAGACCATACCTCGAGAGGTCGACGAGCGTCCCGGAGCCGAGATCGTTGAGGAGGACTAGGCCGGCTTGGTGCGCAATCGCCGCGAGTTCGGCTCCGGAGACTTCGGCCGTAAACCCTTCGATGCGGTAGTTCGACGTATGAACCTTGAGGATCAGCGCCGTGTCGGGCCCGATCGCCCGGCGATAGTCCCTGGCATGGGTGCGGTTCGTGGTGCCGACCTCAACCAGCGCAACGCCGGCGCGCTCCATGATATCGGGCATGCGGAAGGCGCCGCCGATCTCGATCAGTTCGCCGCGCGAGACGATCGCCTGCCGTCCGCCGCCAACCGTGCCCAGTGCGATCAGCACGGCGGCAGCATTGTTGTTGACGATCGTCGCATCCTCGGCGCCCGTCAGCTCGCAAAGCAAGTCGCGCAGGTGGCTGTCGCGCTCGCCGCGCCGACCCGTATCTAGGTCGAACTCCAGTGCCGCCGCCTCGCGCATGGCATCGACGGCAGCGGCAATCGCCTCCTCGGCCAGGAGGGCACGGCCGAGATTGGTGTGCAACACGGTGCCGGTGAGATTGAAGAGCGGGCGCAGATTGGAGCGATCCCGGTATTCGAGCCGGCTCACAAGCGAGGCCATGACGCCGTCCGCATCGGGGATCAAGCCGCCGCCGCGAACCATCTCGCGGATTTCGCCGAGCACGAGGCGCAGCTCCTCGGTCACCACCACCCGGCCATGCCGCTCGACAAGCGGCGCGACGGCGGGAGCCTTCAACATCTGGTCGACGGACGGCAGGGTGCGGAGTTCGGCAAGCCCACCCATTCCGTCAGTACCCCACCAGGAACGGATTGAAGCCCGCGCGTTTGTATCCGGTATCCTTCATCAGCGCGTCGAGGCCGAGACTGCCGACATCGTCGGCGACGGCATCGAGCGCCGGGTTCCTGTTCTGGTACATGATCTTCGTCCAGCCGTGGCAGCTGTCGCAAACCTCCGCCTTGACCGTGGCCTCCTCGTCACCGGTTTCGACGGCGCGGTACCCGATGCCCTTGGTCGAGCCGCAGGAGAGACATTTGACCCGGACTTCGTTCCATTTGGTGGAGCAGCAGGCGCACACGGCATAGCGGGTTCCTTCCGCGCCGTGGAAACCGACCACCAGCGAAGCGACGGGCTTGCCGCCGCAGGCGGGACAGACGCCGATGCTCACCGGCACGAGGTGACCAGGATCGAGTCCCGCGGCAAGGCGCACCGCATGGATCTGCACTGCCGCGGCAACGAAGAGATGATGTGCAAGGCTCTCCGCCGGCAGATTGTCGGCGGCGATATTGTCGATCATCCACCCCAGCGTCTCGTTGTCGGTGGCAACGATCTGGGCAAGCGCTTCGACCGCCGCTTTGGGCATTTCCAGTTGCTCCGCCCGCGCAAGGAATTGCCTGACCGTGTCCCGGCAATCGGCGGAGGCACCCATGGTCGAGCGATCGATCGGCGGCATCGCATTGTCGCGCGCCCGCTCGCGCTGCTCCCCGGAAATCGGCTGCAACGGCGGCAAGCTGGACAGGAGGTCGTCCTGGATCGCTGCGATGTCTGCAAGGAAGCGCAAATAGGGAGCAAGCCGGCTGCTTTCCGCCAGCACTTTGAAACGCGCGGCGCGATCCCTGAAAAGACGCGTCGGGTTGTGCATCAAAACGAAAGGAGCCTTGGGAATTCCACCGATCATCGCGGGATCGGGCTGCACGGACGATATCGACATTGCACCTCGCGAGCCGACCGGCCACCGCTGTTTTGTCGTTATTCTGCCGGATCGATCCGGCCCCGTCCAGCAAGTTCCTTCAGCCACTTGCGATGGTGGCGCCAGGCCCAGCCGCCGGTGACCGAGCCCCGCGTCATCGCCCGCAGCGTACCGCGGGTCCATATCGCGGCGTAGACATGCAGGATGAAGAGCAGGATGATCAGCACCGCAGAAACGGAATGGGTCAGCACGGCAATGCGCCTGACGTCGATGGGCGTTGCCTCGCCGAAATACTGGTCCCAGATGATGATGCCGCTGACGATCAGCACGATGATGAAGAACGCCATACCCCAGAAGATGAACTTCTGTCCGGCATTGTACTTGCCGATCTCCGGCAGCCGTTCCTCATGACCGTTGACCACGTCGCCGATCTGCGAGACCCACTGCGCGTCGGTCCTGTTCGGCAGGTTGGCTCGCCAGAGCTGCGCGAAGAAAATGAAAAAACTCAGGAACAGAACGACCCCGATCCAGGGATGCAGCATGCGCGTGTTCTGGCCGCCGCCGAACAGGTCCGTCAGGAAGAACAGGGACGGATGGAACATGGAGAGGCCGGACAGCAGAAGCAGGATCAGGCAGGAAGCCGTAATCCAATGGTTGAGGCGCTTGCCGGGTCCGTAACGACCGACTGTTACCGGCGGGCCGCGATGGATCGTGTCTTCGGGCTGCACATCGTTCGACCTGGGCATCAGGCGCCCTCCCTGAGATCCTCGGCTTCCTCGACGAGCTTTTCGGCACTGACCTCGTCCTCAGGCTCGACCCGGTTCGCCTTGCCGAACAGGCCGTGCAGGATCGCGCCCGCAGCCGCCAGCCCCATCGCCGCAAGGCCGGTATATTTGGTCACGCCCTTCCACACCTCGATGACGGCGGAAATCTTCGGGTCGTCCGGCAGGTCGGCATAGATATGCGGCTTGTCGTTGTGATGCAGGACATACATGACATGGGTCCCGCCGACGCCGGGCGGATCGTAGAGGCCGGCATTGGCGTATCCGCGCGACTTGAGATCGGCGATGCGCTCGTCCGCATGCTTCTTCATGTCGTCCTTCGTGCCGAACACGATCGCTTGTGTCGGACAGGCCTTGGCGCAGGCCGGCCCCTGCCCCATCGCGACGCGGTCGGAACAGAGCGTGCATTTGTAGGCGCGGTGATCGACCTTCGAGATACAGGGAATGTTGAACGGACAGCCCTTCACACAGTAGCCGCAACCGATGCAGTTTTCATGGATGAAGTCGACGATGCCGTTGGAATATTGCACGATCGCGCCCGGTGAAGGGCAGGCCTTGAGACAGCCCGGATCGGCGCAGTGCATGCAGCCGTCCTTGCGGATCAGCCATTCCAGATTGTCCGTCTCCGGGTTCACCCATTCGGTAAACCGCATCAGCGTGAACATGTTTTCGGTCAGGTCATGCGGGTTCGTATAGACCCCGACATTCTCCTCGATATCCGGAAACGTGTCGTTCCACTCGATGCACGCCGACTGACAGGCCTTGCAGCCGATGCATTTGGAAACATCGATCAGCTTGGCGACCGGCGTCAGCTGCCGGTCCGGCGGCGGCAGCTCGCTCGTGGCGGAGCGGCGAACGAGATCGCGCTGCGTGAGGTTGCTCTCCATCGGCTGGACCGGCGGGTTGCTGACGGCGGTGCGCGGGCTATCCATCACGCTATGCCCTCCTTGTCCTTTGGCGGCGTCGAAGGCTCGATATTGACGAGGAAAGCCTTGGACTCAGGCGTCTCGATGTTGGCATCGCCGACGAAGGGAACCAGCGAATTGGGGCCGAAACCCTTTTTCGCAGAACCGGTGAACCCCCAATGTAGGGGGATGCCGACCACGTGAACCGGCTTGCCGTCGCAGATGAGCGGCCGGATGCGTTTGGTCACCACTGCCTTGGCTTTGACCTCGCCGCGCTTCGACCAGACCCTGACCCAGCCGCCGTTGGTTATGCCCCGCTCCTGCGCCAGTTCCTCGGAAATCTCCACGAAGAATTCCGGCTGCAGCGCCGCGTTGACGCGGTTGTGCTTGGTCCAGAAGTGGAAATGCTCGGTGAGCCGGTAGGATGTGGCCGCATAGGGGAACTCGTCCGAAAGCCCCAGCTGCTTGGCGTCATCTTCGAAGATACGGCTGACCGGATTGCCGCGCATCTTCGGATTGAAGACGTTGGCAACCGGCGATTCGAACGGCTCCATATGCGCGGGGAACGGGCCATCGCGCATCATTCCGCGGGTGAACAGACGCGCGGTGCCCTCCTGGTTCATGATGAACGGGCCGACATCTCCGGGCTTGGCCGTCGGCGCAATGTCGGGAATGTCATAGCCTGTCCACTTGGCACCGTCCCATTCGAGCAGCTTGCGGCTCGGATCCCAGGGCTTACCCTCTAGGTCGGCCGAGGCGCGGTTGTAGAGCGTGCGGCGGTTGAGCGGCCAGGCAAAGGTCCAGCCGAGATAGGTTCCGGTGTCGTCGGGGTCGTGATTGTCCCGGCGAGCCATGTTGTTGCCCTGCTCGTTAAAACAGCCGGAATAGATCCAGCAGCCGGACATGGTCGAGCCGTCGTCGCGAAGCTGCGAGAAGTTCACCACCTGCTTTCCGGCCGGCACGAGAACCTTGGTGGGATCGGCCGGGTCCATGACATCGCTCAATGCTCGCCCGTTGATCTCCCTGGCGAGTTCTTCGGCCGTCGGCTCGTTCTCGTCGGCATAGTCCCATGACAGGTTGAGGATCGGGTCGGGGAAGGCGCCACCCTCCGTGCGGTAGAGTTCGCGCATCCGCAGGAAAATCTGGGCGATGATATAGGTATCGTGCTTGGCTTCGCCCGGCGGCGTCCCGCCAGCCCAGTGCCACTGCAGCCAGCGGCCGGAATTCGTCAGCGACCCGTCCTCCTCGGCAAAACAGGTCGTCGGCAGCTGAATGACTTCGGTCTGGATCGAGGCCGTATCGACCGGGTTGAAATCGCCGTGGTTTTCCCAGAACCGCGCCGTCTCCGTTTCCAGCGGATCCATGGTGACAAGCCACTTCAGGTTCGAGAGAGCCTTGGTGTTCTTGGCACGGTTGGGGAAGGCGAGCAGCGGGTTGAAGCCCTGACAGAGATAGCCGTTGACCTTGCCGGCATGCATCAGCTCAAACACGCGCAGCACGTCGTAGGATGGCACATCGAGCTTGGCTAGGTAATTGAAGGCCCAGTCGTTGTCGGCCCGCGCGGCGTCGCCCCACATGGCCTTCTGGAACGAGACCATGAACTTGCGGTAGTTCTGCCAGTAGCTTGTCTGGCCCGGCCGAAGCGGTTTGAACTGCCGCGTCGACATGTAGGTTTCGAAGTCCTCGTCCTTCTCGGTCGGCGCCGTCAGGTAGCCGGTGAGCAGGTGCGACATGAGGCCGAGATCGGTCAGGCCCTGGATGTTGGAGTGGCCGCGAAGGGCGTTCATGCCGCCGCCGCGCACACCGATATTGCCGAGGATCAGTTGCAGCATCGCCATGGCGCGGATGTTCTGCGAGCCGTGCGAATGCTGGGTCCAGCCCAGGGCATACATCGACGTCATCGTCTTTGTCGGCGTCGAACACTCCGAGATCATCTCGGCAACCCTCAGAAATTTCTCCTTCGGCGTGCCGCAGATGCGCTCGACCATTTCAGGCGTGTAGGGCGCCAGATGCTCCTTGAGCAGGTTCCACACACAGCGGGGGTGCTGCAGCGTCGGGTCGGTCACGACGAAGCCGTCGTCGCCGATCACATAGTCCCAGGTCGAACGGTCGTAGTCGCGCTTCTCCGCATCGTAGCCGGTGAAGAGGCCGTCCTTGTAGCCGAAGCCATCCTTCACCAGGTAGGCTGCGTTGGTGAAGGCCTTCGTGTACTCCCACTGCACCCTGTCGTTGTCGATGCAATACTTCATGACGCCGTTCAGGAACGCGATGTCGGTTCCCTGGCGAATGGGCGCGTAGTAGTCCGAGACCGATGCGGTACGGGTGTAGCGCGGATCGACGACGATCAGCTTCGCGCCGCGATGAGCCTTGGCTTCCGTGACCCATTTAAAGCCACAGGGATGGGCTTCGGCCGCATTGCCGCCCATGACGACGACGAGGTCGGTGTTCTTGATGTCGGTCCAGGAGTTGGTCATTGCTCCACGGCCAAATGTTGGGGCGAGACTCGCCACCGTAGGGCCGTGTCAGACGCGTGCCTGATTATCGAAACCGACTATTCCCAGGCTCTTGGCGAACTTGAAGGTCGCCCAGGCCGTTTCATTGGTTGTTGCAGATGCCGCCAGCATGCCAACGGTCGTCCAGCGGTTGACCGGTATGCCCTTGGCGTTGGCCGCAAGCAGGTTCGCATCGCGATCGTCCTTCATCAGGCGGGCAATCCGATCGAGAGCATCGTCCCAGGAGATCCGCTCGAAGGTGTCGGAACCGGGCTTGCGCAGCATCGGATGTTGGAGGCGGGTCGGCGATTTGACGAAGTCCTTGAGCGCCGCCCCCTTGGGACAAAGCGTCCCGCGGTTCGTGGGGTGATCAGCGTCGCCTTCGATATGGACGATGTCCGCCGTCTCGCCTTTTCGAGGATCGCCCTTCGAATAGATGATGACGCCGCAGGCAACGGAACAGTACGGGCAGGTGTTGCGGGTCTCGGTCGTGGTCTTCAGCTTGAAAGCACGCACATGCGCGATTTCCGCCGCCTCGGATTCGCCGAAGCCCATTGCTCCGACGGAAGTTGCCACGACACCCGCTCCGGCCAGCTTCAGAAAGCTGCGCCGCGAGAGGTCTATGTTCATAGATGGCCTCCCTTTCCCGATACTTCGTGTGCTGGAGTCTATTGCTCGGCGCCAGCAAGTCAAGGTGCGCCGCCTGCGCAACTGTTGACGCGCCGACAGCGCTTCTTCGCGCGAAACGGCCAATTGGCGGCGCGATTCCGGCAACAGACATGGAAGCGGCGTTCCGCCTCCTTCGGGTGCCTGTCGGTATCAGGTCCCATGCCTCCCCTGTCGTCTCGCTGTTACATCGGGGTGCTAGGCGCCGCCTGTAAATTCATCCCGCCTCTGCCGGATGAGACCCAAATTCAGGAGCGTGCCACCATGGTACAAAATAAACCGGCGACAACGAGACATTCCTTCCACATGAAGCGGCGAACAGTTCTGAGCGGCGCACTTGCCTCGCTGGTGTGCGCGCCGTTCGTCGCGCGCAGTGCCTCGGCCCAAGCAAGTTCCGGTGAACTGCGGATCAGCGCATGGGCCGGCTATATTTCGCCGGAAATGCTCGCGGCATTCGAGAAGGCGACCGGCATCAAGGCAAGCTACACGCCTTACGGCACCAACGATGAAATCCTCAGCCTGATGAAGGTCAATCAGGGCGAGGGGTTCGATGTGATCTGGCCAGCGCTCGACCGTGTTCCGAACTATGTCGAAGCCTCGCTCGTTCAGCCGATCGACGAAAAGCGGGTCGAATGGGACCGTTGCATCGAAAGCGCGGTGAAGAGTTCGGAGACACTCGGCGCAGTGGTCGACGGAAAGCGCTATCAGGTGCCGACCGATTGGGGCACGGAGGCCATCGCGTTCGACACGGAAAAGGCGCCGCTGCAATACGGCACCGCCTCCTATAGCGATCTGTGGAAGCCGGAGATGGCCGGCAAGGTCACGGTCCGCGGGCATTCGGCCCTTGTCGGCCTGGCGCTGTGGCTCGAACAGGAAGGCAAGCTCCCAAAGCCTTTCCTGGACAGCTTCAAAGATCCGGAAGCGATGCGTGCCAACTACGATGTGGTTCTTGAAGAAGCACTCGCCCGCAGGGCGAATGTTGCACAGTTCTGGTCGAGCCAGAACGAGGCGCAAGGTGCCTTCCGCACCAACGGCTGCATCCTCGGGCAGACGTGGGATTCGACGGCGGCCGGCCTGAAGCAGGAAGGCATGCCCATCGGCTATATCGCACCGAAGGAAGGCGCGCTTGCGTGGATGGAAGGCATCTCCCTTCCGGTCGGCGCAAAAAACATCGATCAGGCCTACGCGTTCATCAACTGGATGCTGACACCCGAAGCGGGCGCCATGTACGCCAGTCACGCCAAGGTCAACACGACCGCCAAGGGTGCAGAAGCGCTGCTGCCTGCCGACGCCAAGGCCTTCTTCGAAACGGCCTATCCGGGCGACGCGCTCGAAAAGTTGTGGTGGTGGCCGGTGCAGGAAAGCTGGTTCGTGGAACTGCGCACCGAATACCAGGACCGTTTCCTCAGCGCCTGACGCTTTTCCGTCAGGCAACGCGCGCGAGCGCGACGCACATACGATTGGCGGCGCAAGCCTTGAAGGCGAGCGTCGCCCATCCCCTCATTCCCAGGAATATTTGATGCCATGACCAATACCGTCAGCCTGCTTGATGTCGAAATGCGCTTTGCCGCCAGCCTGGCGATCCGGCGCATGTCCCTCGAAGTAAGGTCGGGGGAGTTCTTTTCGATCCTCGGCCCGTCGGGCTGCGGCAAGACCACGCTCTTGCGGATGATATCGGGCTTCCTCCAGCCGACCTCGGGCAAGATCCTGATCGACGGCCAGGACATGCGCGATGTTCCGGCCAACCGCCGCTCGACGGCGATGATCTTCCAGTCCCTGGCGCTCTTCCCGCTCATGCCGGTGTGGGAAAACATCGCGTTCGGCCTGGAAGTGCGCGGCATGAGCAAGGCCCGCCGACGCCAGGAAGCCGAACGCTTGCTGGAGCTTATCGCGCTGCCTGGCTACGGCGAGCGCATGCCGCACGAACTGTCAGGCGGACAAAGACAGCGTGTTGCTATCGCCCGCGCACTGGCGATCGAGCCCAAGGTGCTGCTTCTCGATGAGCCGCTATCTGCGCTGGACCTCAAGCTACGGCAGCGGATGCGCGCCGAACTTCGCGAACTCCAGAAGCGCACCGGCGTCACCTTCATCTACATCACCCACGATCAATCGGAGGCGCTGGCGATGTCCGACCGCGTTGCGGTGATGAGTGCCGGCGAATTGCAGCAAGTGGGCGAGCCGCTTGAACTCTATACCAACCCCGCGACCGCATTCGTCGCCGAATTCGTCGGCGAGAACAACATCATGTCCGGGACCGTCATCGACACCTTCGGCGACTACGCGGTTCTTGAAGGCGCACATGGGCGCTTTGTCGGACGGCGCAGCGCGACCCTTCGGCCGCAGATGAAAGCACGACTGTATGTTCGCCCGGAATCGCTTTCGGTCGATCGGCAGGAAACCGAAAACCGTCTGGTCGCCATATCCAAGCGCTTCGACTTCGAAGGCGCCTTCGCCACGGCGCATGCGGTCGTTCCGCATGACAGCGATCCGCTCAGCGTCCAGCTGGCAATCCCGCATCAGCACCTCGGCCAGGCACCCGACATCGGCAAGTCCTTTGTGGCCGGCTTTTCTCGGCAAGACGCGGTCGTTCTCGCCCATGAATGAGATCACCCAGCGCTTCGGTAGGCCTCTCGGAGCCTGCTTCATTTTGCTCGTACTGCTTTGGCTGGCCGGCCTCGTCCTCGTTCCCAACCTGACCATGCTCGACTTCGCCCTTCGACCGAACCTGCCTGCAACGCAGCTCGGCGGGCCGAAGGATGGCTATTCGTTCGATAACTTCCTCTACCTGTGGCACCACCCGTCGCATGGCTGGATCTTCCTGAAGACGATCTGGTCGAGCGCGCTCGTGACCGTGCTGACGTTCCTGATCTGCTATCCCCTCGCCTATTGGCTGGGACAGGTTTCCACACCAAGGCAGACGTCCGCTCTGCTTGTGCTTTTGACCGTACCCTATCTGATGAACGAGGTCCTGCGCGGGCTTGCATGGTACATCATCCTGGCCTTCGACGGCCCGCTGAATGCGGCGCTTGTCCATCTCGGGCTGCTCAGCGAACCCGTCCGGTGGTATGGCGACGGCGGCGTCCTGGCCGGCATGGCCTACGCTTATCTGCTGTTCATGCTCTTGCCGATCTACAACTCCGTCAGCACGCTCGATCACGCGCAAATCGACGCGGCCCGCGACCTTGGCGCCGGGACATTGCGCATCCATCGCCGGGTCGTTCTTCCCCATGCCAAGGTGGGCATCGCGACGGGTTGCGTCTTCACATTCATGCTGGCCGCCGGAAGCTACATGGCGCCGGCGCTGCTCGGCGCGCCGGGCAGCCGATGGTTCACGCAGCTGATCTACGATTGGTTCTTCGAAAGCGGAAACTGGAACCGCGGCGCCGCCTATGGCGTCACGCTGCTCGTGCTTTGCCTTGTCGCGGTGCTCGGGATGCTGCGGTTGTTCCAAGTCAATCTTACGAGTGCGGTCAAATGACTGATATGCCCATAGCGACCGCCAATTCACACAAGCCTGCATCTCCGCTTCGTCATCGGTTCTTAGCGTCTCGTTTGCCGGACGTGCTGCCGCGTCTCGCCTTTCGCCTCTACTTCGTGTTCTTCCTCACCTATCTTCTCCTTCCACTCCTGATCCTGGCAGCAGCAACGTTCAACAGGAGCAGCTTCCCCACGATCGTTCCCTGGCTCGGGACGACGGACATGTGGATCGCTGCGCTGTTTCGCGACGGCGAAATACTGAAGGCACTCGGCAGTTCCGCGGTGATCGCCGCCGGCGTCATCGCCATTTCGCTGCCTGTCGGAACGGCCGCCGCCCTGGTGCTGACGAGCCTGCATGGCCGCGCCCGCAGCGTCCTCTATGCCATGATGGTATCGCCCTTGCTCACGCCTGGCGTCGTCATCGGCATCGCCACGCTGCTGTTCTGGCGCAAGGTGGGCGTTGGCGGCGGCGTCGCCCTCAGCATTCTCGCCCAGTCTAGCTTCATCATCTCGTTCGTCATGCTGATGGTGGCCGCGCGGCTGCAGCGCTTCGACAGAACGATGGAAGACGCGGCACTCGGGCTCGGCGCGTCCCGCGTCTATGTGTTTCGCCGGATCTTGCTGCCCTTCCTGCGGCCGGCGCTCGTCGGCGCCTGCTTCATCGCATTGCTGCAATCGTTCGAGAACTACAACACCACACTGTTCGTTCGTGGAACCGAGACACCGCTTACGATCTTCATCGCGTCGAAGGTTCGCGCAGGTCTGACCCCGGTCATCAATGCGCTCGGTCTCATGATGATGGTGGCCACCGTTATCGGTGCGGTGCTCTGGGAAGTCGTACGGCACCGCAAACGCAGCACCCCGGGGGCGGGACGTTAGTCGGCACCGCATTCGCTCATGAAACCGCGTCAAAGCCCTGGCGGCCGCGACGCGCAAACCGCTGTCACTTAGACATAATGGAGAATGATCGTTGAAACACGGTGCTTTCGCTGTCGGCATATCGGCAAGAAACCGGGCCGGAGACCTGTCAGACCTTGGCGACGAGCTCGACAAGATCGAAGCATTGGGCGTCGATCTCATCGAACTGCCGACCTTCGACTACGACCTCGTGATCGGCGGACGTATCAGGGCGCCCCAACTCGCAACCTTGCAAAACGCCTGTGCCGGGCGGTCGGTAGCCTATTCCGTGCACGGTCCGTTGGCGATCAACCTCATGGATGAGCCCGCGCGCGCGCCTCGCCATCTTGAGGTGCTTGAAGCATCGCTCGACGTCGCGCAGGCCGTTGGCGCCCTTCACTATGTCCTTCATTCCGGCCTGACACATGAAACCGAGCCGGCGAAGCTCGGCGACGCCTACGCCCGCCAACGGGAACTGCTGACCCGAGCGGCTGAGCTTGCCCGCGAGCGCAACCTGATCATCTGCGTCGAAACCCTGTTCGAATACGACGGCTGGAAGCACGCCTCCAGCCCGAAACGGCTGGCGGAGGAGATCGCGATCGTCGATCATCCTCACATCATGGCGACGATCGATTTCAGCCACAGCTATATCAAGCTGGATGCCGATGGGCGCAGGGAAAGCTTCGTGGAGGAGATTGCGGCACTGGCGCCGGTGGCCCGTCATCTGCACGTTCACGACAGCTTCGGCCGGCAAGACGATCTCTGGGTCTACACCCAAGGCGAGCGCCTGGCCTACGGAAACGGCGACCTGCATCTGCCGGTCGGATGGGGCGACATTCCCTGGACGCAGCTCCTTGAGGAGTGCGTGTTTCCTGAAGGTGTTGTCTTCAATATCGAGCTCGACCCGCGTTACTGGCATGTGGCACGGGAATGTGTCGACTTCACCCGGGGACTTGCCAGCCGGGCCCAGACAAAAGGATGCGGTGGCCGGAGCAAGGTCGCCTAGATGTGAGCTTTCAGTAGGTTGTCCATTCGGACCGAACCGAGGAGGGAACCGCCATCTCATACCTCACGAAACCATTCACGGACCAAATGCTCAAAGCGTTCTGTGAGGGATGAGCGGAGGCTATCGGCCAGGAGTAAACGACGGGGCTGAAGTCGATGGCTTGGCTTAAGCCTTGTTCTCCAATGCGCGGGCGCAGGACGTCTGGGCAAGAGCCGATGGCGTCGAACGCCGGCCTTAGCGCGATATAGCACGCCACCAGAGGGATCGTGCACCACCTCCCGATAGAATAGGCTTTCCGCCATGAACGCAGCGGGCAATACTCGCGCCATTGCCCACTGCGGCCTTCCGCACCGTCATGAGATGCGGTGAACGCATCCGCCTGAACCGGTTTACCCGTCGAACCGGCCGTTCGAGATATCCTCGGCCGACTTCACGGAAATCGCGACGCTGACGCCTTTGATAACCGAGCCTCCGGCTTTCTGAAGGTCAACGACGGCCTGCAAGGCGCCTTTGACCGGCACCGTCATCGGTGCAACCGTCCCCGCCTCCAGGTCAACAATGTAAAGCCCCTCCTCGCCGACGAGGCCTAAGATAGCGACTTTTGCCATACATACTTCCCCCTGGTTTCCATTCTCAGAAGCCTGCCTTCTTGAGACCTTCACGATAGATGTCTTTGTGCCATTTTTCCTTAATCGGCACGATGGACAGCCAATTGTCCACGTCAAATTCAGGATGGGTTTCGCGCGTCCTCGCAACGAACGTTTGTGCCTTGTCGCGATGGCCGAGCATGGCCCAGCTCGCGGCCGCCAGCCGGTCGGCGAGGCTGCCATCTGCCATTCTGTCGATGTAGCCCAGGGTTGCCTCGAAACGCCCGAGGCCGTAACAGGCGCCCGCCGCCGTCCACAGGTACGAATCCGGGCTTATGGGGTTGAGTTCAATGGCGCGCTCGATCGTCTGACACGCCGTATCCAGACGCGAACAATGGGCCAAGGCGTCGGCATGGTCCGCGATGATATCCGCATAATGCGGACTAAGCGTCTCCGCCAACTGCAAGGTTTCAACACTCTCGTCGAGAGCGCCCTGCAGCAGCTTGGCTACGCCAAGCTCGCGGTAACCATCCGCCATGTCGCTGCTCGTCTCAATGGCCTGCAAGGCATAGGTTTCCGCCGACTTCAGCAAATCGGCCTCGCCTCGCGCTGTGAGGATCCACTCTTCCGAATAGGTTCGTGCAAGCGAACTCAGAGCCGGCGCGAAATAGGCGCTTTCCTGCAAAACCGCCTTCATCTCCTTTCGGGCGCGATGCAAATTGGGCAGCGTCAAGCGGTCGAAGAACTGCCGTCCTAGAAGATAGCGGTGATAGGCAGCCGGATTCCGATCGAAATTGGATCGCGTGATCCTGTGTCGCTCGATTTCGCTTGCCACCGAGAGGGCCAGGCGCCCGGATATGTCGCGTCTGTTCTGCGCAAAACGCGCGCCATCGAGGCTGAGCCGCTCGGCCCAAACGATCTCGCTGGTCGGGAGAAACACAAGCTGCAAGAACAAGGAAAGTTCCTCATCCACGCCGCTCAACCGCGTCTCGAGCACATAGGTCAGGCCATGATGTTCAAGCATCGCCAGCTGGCCTTCGGTCTTGCGGCTTATCTGCAAAGCCGAATAAGGTGCTAGCACCTGAACGCTGTTCAGCACACAGAAGCCGATGGTGATGTCCTCCAGAAGCGAGGTCACGATCATCGCGGCGGCGGGTTCGCGGCTGTAGTTACTGGGTGGCAGCAATGCCAGGCGCGGCAGGCAAGGTGTTGGAGGTTCATCCAGTCCGGCCGGATTGATCGCCTCCACGGTTGCTGGGCGGGCGGCGATCTTGACCGGCGGCGATTGACGCTTCTCCTTCATCCAGGATGAGAGCATCTCGTTGCGCCGTTCAAACGTGCGTCGAAGATGATCGACCTCTCCCTGCACATCGTAGGCCTGCAGCAGGAATTTTCGCGCGATCTGGTCGTTTGAGTCCGTCAGGAAAACGTGAAGCGCAGCCTGCTGGACGACGGCGCGTTGCTCGGCTGTCTTGGCCAGAGACGCCATTGTGCGCAGGGCGTGCTCAAGCGCGGCCGACTGCCGCTCTCGTTGCTGCGCTACCCAGTGACCAAACAGGGGATTGCGAAGGTCGGTTTCGCCCAGAAACACCGATCGGAGCCGGTCGACAAGCGTTTTGAGTTCATCGAACGAGCCCTGAGGTTCGGCCGTCGCAAACAGCGAAACATCGCATTTGAGCAAGGATGGCTTGAGCTCGACCTCGCGGCTGGAAAATGCAAGAAAATGCGCATCGAGTTCCGATTGACGGCTCCTGATCCGCAAGACCAACCGGCGAAGATTGGTAAATGCCGTAGAAGGCGCTCCTCTACCCCAAAGCAGTTCGGCGACTTCCGTTCTGGTCGCGGTCCGCCGCCCGGTCGAAATGAGGTAGGCAAGGATCACCAGTGCCTTTTCGGAAAAGGGGATGGCCTGCCCTCGCTCATCGAGCAACTCCAGACCGCCAAATGTCCGCAGGGAGAATGCAGTGGACTGTGGTTCGCCGCCTGAATCCACTCGCCCGCCCCCTATCAGATTCCAACACGATCCTAAGTTGAAGTATTCAGAAGCCCGTGACGAAGTCAACTTACAGTATCAAGAACCGCGTTGGAAGTGTTGCGAAACGCGCGACCTGTCGACGACACCCGCGCGGAAGATTTTCGAGTTGCTGCCGCCGGCCTACTGCATAATTCCTTAAATCGGAATCGATTTAAGGAGAAAATTATGCAGCAAGTTTAGGGTGTTACAGCGTCCTTAGCGCGTCAGATTTGACGCGCGGCGCTGTAGAGTGTTTCCGGTTGAGACGGAGTCGCAGAAGCGCTCTAGCTCTTTGTTTTCACGCATTTCCTGACGGAAAACCGTTTCGCACTTTTCCTGGAAATACTCTAGTTCGGGGCGATCGCCTTGAGCCCGGCAGAACTGAGATGGCCGCACCGCCAGACGCCATAGCCAGCGTGTGTGTCCCAGTCATAGTAGAAAGCGGCCGTCAATCGCCCCGACGACATGAGGGCTCGAAAGGCGGACCGGATCGCCGCGACCGCATCGGTGCGCTTTCGATCGTCGAGCGGACAGGAGCGGGCGGAGTTTGCCACCCCCCACTCTGTAATCCAGCAGGGCTTGCCCCTGTCCCCCGCCCCGCAGAAACGAAGGAGTTCGCTGATATAGCCGGAAAGCTTCGGCCCTGCCTTGCGTCCCGGATAGACATGAATGCCATAGGCATCGACATGCTCGTCGAGCCCGAGCAGTCTAAGGAGCGAAATCACTTCTTCCGGGTCCAGGCGTTCCATGCCCCTTTGGTCCGCCTCCCCGGCGCTCATGTCGGACAAACCGGCAGAAACGACCGCTGCATCGCTGCTATGGATCGTCGCCTTCAGCTCCTGCCGGGTAATTCTGGCAATCTCGACATAGGTTGCCAAACCACGCTCGAAGGCCATGCTGTTGCGAATATCGGAGGCGCGACGCGGCGTCGAAGCACCAGGCTTTCGAAAGACGATCAGGTCGCCATTATAGGCGCTGTAGTTGATCTCGTTGCCAGGCTCGACCGCCATGAGCTTGACGCCGGCCTCGTCCATCCGTCGAAGCGCCGCCTTGAGGTTTTCGCGGTACCTCGCCGGGTCGAGGTCGGAAAGCCGGCGAATGTCCCATATGCGCCCGAAGCCGGTGCGGGCGCGCACCTCATCCGCATAATAATCCGGGTTGCTCAGCTGGATCTCCAGCAGGATCTTCAGCCCGAGGCGATGGGCGATTTCGACCGCGTCGATGCTCCGGTCGACCGGGGCCGACAGGGAGAGCCGCACGTGGGTTACGCCGCTTGCGGCGATGTCGCCCAGGATTTTTCCCTGCTCGTGCGGTGCCAGCCAAGCCAGGTTGACCCGATTGATTCCAACAATACCGGCCGGGTTTCGGTCCCGTCCGATCGCCGAGCCCGGTTCCAAGGCAAGAAGCAAAAGCAGCGCGCAAAGAAGCACCATGCGCGCCGCAACACTCGACCGTCCGCGCTCAAATGCCGATCTGACCGAGCACATTTCTGAAGTTGGCCTCGCAGGCCTGATAGCGGTCGATGGCTGCCTCTGCGTCGATCTTGGACAGGAAGTTCGAGAGATAGGTTCGCTTGTCTGCCTCGCGGTTCCAGGTTGCCGCCTCGATAGAGGGAAAGCCGATGAACTCCAGCATTTCACGCATACGGTCGTCCACCGCAATCATCAATGCGGGCACACCCGCCTGCATGCCGATGATGCAGCCATGGAACCGGCGGCCGAAGCACATGTCTCTGGTCGTCGTCCAGCCTCGCCATTGGTTGGTGTCGAAGAAGGCGACGAGTTCGTGTTCGCGCTGCCACTTCTCCTTGTGCTTGTACTGCGTCGCCCCGGTAATCCGTCCGCTTGCACGATCGTAGACCGGGGACATGTCGTCTCCCGGCAGATCGAGATTGTAGGCGATGACCTCGTCCTGGACGACATAGCGGGCAACAGACTTCGGCCCCAGCAATGCGTGCGCGTCGACGATCGTGTCGGCCACGCTGCCGAGGTAGCCACCGAAGGCGATCCTTTGCGCGTCGGCCAAAGCCGGATTGGCGAGCGCCGTGAGCGACCGGACCATCTCGTTCGGCGCGAAATAAAGCGAGGGGCAGCCCGTCGGCTTGACGAATTTCATCCCCTGCTCTCTCAGGAATTCCGCGGTAAAATAGCCCCGCGTCAGAAAGAAGCTTTCCCTGTTCCTGAGCACGTCCAGGAACTTGAGCGTGCCCTCCGGCAGCAACTCCTTGAGCCCCTCCTTGCGCTGGATGCCGATGCCCATCACCACCACGGGCATTTTCAGCTTGGCGAAAACCTCGGCTTCGAGATCGGCAGAGTATCCGGGCCGCAGCAGGTTGGCGGAAGCAAAGACGCAGATATCGAATTCGCGGTTTGCCTGCTCGTAAAGATCGTCCGAGTTGCGGTTGTTGACGAGGTGCCAGAAGGGCACATAGGTGACGTCATGCGCCCGAAGGCTCTGCGCGGCGCCTTCGCCGATCAGATAGTTGCCGGTATTGGCAATTCTCCTGACCTGGGAGAGGAAGTCCTTCTTCGCTGTTACCTCGTCGAAGAAGGGTCGGTGGCGCACCGTCAGGCCGGAAACCGAGCCGATCGTGCGCTGCAGATAGGAGGGGATCCCTGTAAGTAAGATACGCATAACTGTCCTTTGAACGAGCCTTGGGGAGGATGCCGGGTTCAGCCAGAGCGTTTCCAGTCTAAAACGGCGTGGCAGAAACGCTCTATCTCTCTGTTTTTACGCATTTCCTGACGGAAAACCGCTTCGCACTTTTCCTGGAAATGCTTTACTGACCGATCCCGATTTCCCGCAAGGTCGAACGGAACGCGCGCTCGCGATCGGAATATCTGTCGACGAGTTCCGATGCATTGAGCTTTGCCAGGTGCCCGGCAACGAATTCGCTGCGGTTCTCGGCACTGTCGATCTCGTTGATGTCGACCGCCGGCAATCCGGTGTAACCGAGCATTTCGCGCATGCGGTCGTCCACCGCGACCATCAGGCTCGGCACGGCTGCCTGCATGGCAATGATCGAGCCGTGAAAACGGCGACCCAGATTGAAATCCATCGACGAAGCCCAGGCTCGCCACTGGTTGGTGTCGAAGAAGGTGCGCACCTGGAAAGCCTTGCCGAGCCTGTCGGCCCCGGGATAAGCGAGGTCGCCCACCATCGTGCCCGACGCCGTGTCGTAGACGCGCCCCTCCGCATTCGGCTCGACGCTCATGTCGAAGTGGAGAAATTCGTCCTGCACGACGTACTGCGGCACGCTGTTGCCCCCGGGCAGAGCCTTCGCATCCAGGACCGTATCCTGGTTACCGCCGAGGTAACCGGAGAAGATCGTCCGCGCCTTGCCGACGTCGACCTCAGGCAGCTTTCGCAGCGATTTCCGCATATTGTCGGGCATGAAGTAGACGGACGGGCAGCCCGTCGGCCGCACGAACTTGAAGCCTTGGTCCTTGAGAAAACCTTCGGTTTCGAAGCCGCGCGTCAGGAAGAAGTGCTCACGCTCCTTGAGAATGGCCAGCAGCCGTTTCGTGCCCTCCGGTAGATTGTTCTCCAGGTCCTTGCGGTTCTGCTGCCCGATGCCGAGCATGACGATCGGCATCTTGAGTTGCTCGAGCACATCCGCCTCCGCGTCAGCCGAAAGCCCCTTGCGCAGCAGATTGGCGCAGGTGAAGACGCAGATATCGAAGTTCGCGTTGAATTCTTCGAGGCCGACACCATTCTTGGCGCAATTGTAGAGATGCCAGAACGGCACGTGCTTGGCGTGGGGTGAAAGCGCCCGCAGCGCCCCTTCGCCGATGAGGTAGTTGCCGGTGTTGCTGATATTGCGCAGCTCCTGCAGAAACTCCTCTTTCGTCTCCGGCTGTTTCTGGCGCTCCGCATAGGAGACGGACAAACCGTGGGCGCCGTTGACCAGGCGCGTGTAGTGACCGGGAATACCGGTCACAAGAATCCTTGCAGGCATGCAATCGACCTTTCTGCTTGAAAAACCGGCGTGGGCTCAACCGGCCGCCCGGATGCCAGCGTCGACCGCTGAATCCGACGGAAAGACGGCGGTTCTTGCCTGGGACGAATTGTCGACCCAGGTATCGCACCACGCGAGAAACTGCGAAAACGAGGATGTCCACGAACGACGGGATGCAGTCTTGATGCAGCCCTCGATCAGCGGAGCAAGTTGATCCGGGTCGCGGGCGACCGCCTCGATAACCTCAGCCATCGACCTGACGACTTCGGGATCGGCCGATGCATGGATCAGGACACCGTCTTCGCCATCGATGATGAGTTCGTCCACCGCCCCAACCGCCGTGGCGATGGGAACGCATCCGAGCTGCTGCGCCTCGGCGATGGCGAGCGGCGCGCCTTCCCAACGCGACGGCATGACGAGCACATCCGCCCAGGAGAGCGCCTTGATAAGCTCCTTGCTGGCGAAGGCCGGTGGACGGACGTCCACAGAGAGATCCTTCAGCCGCTCGGTCCATGAGACGCTCGAGTCGGCAAGGATTTCGCCGCCAACGGCGCGCGCCTCGAATGGCACATTCCTCGCCCTGAGCTCCGACAGCGTCGCGGCCAGCCTGTCGATCCCCTTCTGCCGGTCAAGCCGCCCCATGTAGAGCACATGCAAGCGCGCATCGCTGCGCGGCTGCCGTCGGGTGGCAAGCACATCGGCCTGAACTTTCGGTGGGACCGAAAAGCCCGCGCTGTTGGAGACCGCAAAGACCTTTGCGTGCGGCACTCCGAAACTGTGCAGGTAGGTCTTCAACTGTTCGGAGCAGGTCAGGAACGCGTCATAGCAATGTTCGTGGGCGATAGCGGCAAACGGTTGGCCGGCCGGGCGCTTGAACGCGGTGTTGTCGACGACGTGAAGATAGCATGCCGTGCGCGTGCCCTCGGAGCGCAGCCGGGCAATGAGAGGATGAACCGCCATGACATGGTTGTTGATCACCAGATCGAAACCCGAGAGCTGGCCCTTCAACGCCTGCCAATCGACCCCATGCTCTTCGGCAATGAAGTCCTGCCCGAGGAACGAGCCCGATCCACCCCAGGCGGGAACGCCGGCGTCCCAGAAGTGGATGTGATCAAAGCTGGAATCGAATTCGTCGATGACATCCATCTTCGCGCTACCGAGGACGAACAGATGCGTCTCGAAACCGGTTCGCTTCAGTTCTCGTGCGACGGCATAAATGACCTTCTCGGCTCCACCGAAAGAGGCGTTCGGCACCAAGAGGGCGACGGTCCGCTTGCCGGAGCTATGGCCGAGCGGCAGGATCGGTGAACCGCCGACCTCCCTTCGCAACTCCCTGTATAGCTCCCCATAGGGCACCAGCCGCGACGGACGCCATGTCCACCGCTTGCCCGCCGTATGGCGCAAGGGGCTCGAAGCAATGGCATTGATGCAATTGATCATCATCTGCTGCGGCGTGATCAGCGATCGGCGTGGCAGGCTTTTGGGGAAGGGAAAGCGCACTTTCAGCAACGTCACCGTCGGCCAGACCTGCTGGTTGCCGATCGATGCGAACCACTCCAGCGCATTGTTCTGGATCACGTCTCTGACCAGCGGCGTCGGAAGGAAAACAAGGTCAGCCGGTCCGACATTCTGCGAACCCGCCGGCAGCGCAATCGCCTCAATCCCGCGCTTCACACCGTCATTCGCAAGCTGCACGAACAACGCATTGGTGTTTTCGCTCAACCGCTCCAGATGGGCGAGAATGTTTGGAAGCATGCGCGAGCGCAGCAGCAGATCGAAAGCCGAACCGCTACCCGCCACGAGAAAGGGCGGGAAATGCACATTGTCGGGTTCGCCGACATTCGCCCAGAATGCCGGTATGATGTCATCCAGCCGAAGCACGGTCGGCGCCTTGGTCGGATCGGTGAACAACGAGATCGACGCATTTTCGGTGCGGGCGAATAGATAGCGCGGCGCCTCCTCATGCTCGAAATCGACGAGCATCGGCCGTCGATACAGAGCCTTGTGGCGTTTTCGCAGATAACTTACCGATGTCGCGCGTTCCCGATTGGCTTCCTTGAAGCGGCTTTCGGCCCGCAACCGATACTCAAAGACCGTGTCGTGGCATGGCACCCCGACAAAGCCGTTCTCAATGCAGGACAACCAGAATTCCCAGTCTTCAAATCCGTTCTGCCTGTCGTCGCTGAAGCGCACGCCGGCGCGGAAAACGTCGATGGAAATCAGGGATCCCGTGTCGCAAATATTGTCCGTGATGCAGTGAGCCAGCCGCGAATACTGATTGCCGTAATGCGCGCGCCAAGACACGGAGAACGTGTCGATGTTGGTATAGACCCAGCCACAAGCACTGCTGTTGAGCTTTTCGTAGAGCGTCTCGATCGTGCGGGGCAGAACGCGATTGTCGGCATCGAGGAAATACACCGCCCGAGCCTCGGGCAGATGCTCGACAATGAAGTCGATGGCGCGGTTGCGGGCACCACCTGGTCCCGCATTGCGGCCGAATATCACGTGAATGAAAGGATGGGCCGCAGCGTAGAGCAACAACTGATCAAACGTTTCGTGGCACGGGTCTCCATCGACCGATACGACGATCGCAAGCCGGGATGTGCTGAGATCGGATGCCAGAGCGGATTCGATGGCTTCCAGGACAAGTGCCGCATGACCGTAGAGCGGCATCGCGATGGCGATGAGATCGGCCTCCGGATTACCTGGCATTCAGGGCCTCCGTCGATTGCTTTACCAGTCGGAAGCTCGACAACTTGAGCCAGCAGAAATCGACGGTGTCACCCACGGCCCGGCTGAGGATGATCAGGTCCATTGGAACGCGGATCGCCTCGTCCATCTGCATGCTGATGCTTATGGATTGCTGAGCACCGACCTCCCGCCAGCCGCTGAACAGGGTCGAAGGTTTTGCCGACCCCTTGCGTGCGAGTTCGGCGACTTCCGAGCGGGCGTTCGAACCAGCCGGGCTCAAGAGAAAGCTGACGGCCGCCGGCGCGCCTTTGGGATGATCGATAATGGCGCTGGCCGACAACGAGACCGTGCCAGGCTCGATGGCGCGATTGATCGCCCCGGCAGAGATACCGCTCGGCAAAGGGTGACAGACGATCGCATGTTCATGTTCCAGGAACCGGATGGTCTGAAAATCCGGGACGATTGGGGTCACCGAAACGTCGGCGATCTGGCTGAGCTTCTCCAGCCCGAGCCTGTAGTCGACGGTGAATTGCCCTTCCAGCAAGCTGGTGGGGGCAATCATGTTCGCCGTGCTCGCAGGCTTGACCCCAGGCAGCCCCGTGAACACCCGGAACGCGAGCGGGCGCAGATCGAGATCAGGATGCGCGTGTTCCGATCGCGCCGAGTATCGCTCGCTGGCGATATGGTGCCCGAGCGAAAGGCCAAGCGCGTCCGAGCCGCTGGCAGATACACGCAGACGAAGGGTTCTGGCCGCCCCGCCACAGGCGCGCGGCAGAGAAAAGAAGTTCCAACCGGAGACCAGGCCAACGTAGGGAACATTCCATTCCGCAACACCTTCGCCACTCTCCAGATAGGTCAGAGTGACGATCAGTTCGCCACTGCCCTTCGGCAGCGAGTGAAGGTGAAGGGCGAACCCGGCGACGCCGAGACTGGAGACGGGCAGAAGCTGTTCGATGAAGGCGCTGCTCAGCAACTGCCCCACACCCTCATCCTTGGGATCGGCAAAGGGATCATGGGCAAAAACTTCGGCAACCGGCTCCCAGTTTCGCGCGTGGAAGGCGTCTTCCAAAAGGCGATAGTTTTCAAAGAGCTCTTCACGCTCACGCCTGAGCATGGCGAGTTCCGACCTGATCGAAGCCGTATAGCGGGCAAGCCGTCCCACGCCGTCTTCGGCAAGCGCACGCAGGAGAGCCGAGCTCTCAGCCACATTGGCGGGGTCAAGACGCAAGACCGCCAACTCCGGGATCGTGCGCAAGGCGGACAGCCGCGCCAGCCCCTTCTTCAGGTCCGCCTCACCTTTGTCGGAAAAGGCGACCGCGGCGAGTGGAAACGCATCCCTCAACGTGTCGAAGGAACCACCATCAGCTTCCAGGTAGTCCACCAGATGGGCAACATTGCTGCCCTGCAAGATCGCCCGATCGCGATCCGATGCCAGCAACAGCTTCTTCAAACCGAGCCGGGGCCCCAGGGTGGATTGTCTTACTTCTTGCACGTAACGCCCTCTGAAGAAACGATAACGCATATCGATGGAGTTTCTGAATTAGCATCGCCTATACTAGCGAGGCATTATTCATCACACAGATTACCTAGCAGTGAATTTCGCAGCGCACAACGGGAAAATACATGCAGTAGGCGACAATAAACTTCATATATACTTCAATATTTGAAGTAATACTTAGGGCCGTTATCAAGCCATTGCCGGCCGCCCCGTCATCGTCGTCATGAGATCCCTCTGGCGCAGCAGGCAATCCTCCAGCCGGAAGCGCCGCTCGATGGTCCTTCGCGCTGCCGCCCGCATGCCGACGGACGCCTGCGGATTGCTTACGGCGCCGAGGATTGCTTCGGCGAGCGCGTCGGCGTCGAAGAACGGCACAAGAATACCGTTGTGACCCGTGCGGATGACTTCGCGAACCGGAGGTGTGTCGGACCCGATGACCAGGGCACCGCATGCCATGGCCTCGAGCACGGACCAGGAAAGCACGAAGGGGTAGGTCATGTAGACATGCGCCGCGGAGACCTGGAAAAGTTGGCGAAGAATATGATGCGGGACGACGCCTGGAAAAATGATGTTGTCCGGCGGCACCTCGAGCGAGGCGAGCAGGTGCGATTTCCACGAACCACCGCCAGGAGGAGGAGGCCCGTAACTGGTTCCGTCACCTCCGACGAAGACGAAAACCGTGTCCGGACGCTTTTTGACG
This sequence comes from Ensifer sp. LC384, assembly GCF_001695865.1. NCBI lineage: Bacteria > Pseudomonadati > Pseudomonadota > Alphaproteobacteria > Hyphomicrobiales > Rhizobiaceae > Ensifer > Ensifer sp. LC384. The sequence continues at coordinate 171,869 of NZ_MBST01000078.1, read as the reverse complement.
ACTTGAGCGGCAGCCTGCAGCGCCTGGGGAAAGCCACGATAGGGTTCGAGATCGCGCGCCACAAAGGTGACTACCGGCGGATCGTTGGCCTTCAGCACGCGACCGTCCGGGAGCCTTACCGACGCGGCAGGGTTGGGACGGAACTGCGCGGTATCGATACCTTCGTGACAAACGGCAATGCGCTCCCGCGTATCGGCGGGATAAAGGCTCTTTTGCCATTCGGTGGGGCTGATGCCGCCATCCATGGATTCCAGCGACAACAGCTGCGCGACGTTGCGCAGCCGCAATCTCTTGCGGTCTTCGAGATCAGGTTCGTCGTCGGGTGCGAAGCCTATGTCGGCCCCTTGCGACCGATAGAAGAACTCGCAATAGCCAAGGGCCGGAACACGAGGAAGGGCATCCTTGACGAACATCATGCTGCCCCAGCCGATGTGACCGACGACGATATCCGGCGTCATGTCCTGTCGCGCCATCGCATCGAGCGTTTCGGCGACGCGATGTCCGATCCTGGCATGGTGATCCGGCACCGCCATATGCCGAGCGATGGCCGCGGACACGCGCGGCCCGGGCTCTGCCCGGTGCCGAATGACGCGCACGGACGGAATCTTCTGATCCACGGTTTCGGTGATCAGGCTGACGTTGTTGCCCGACCGCACCAGGTCAGCCGCTAACGCGGCGAACTGGCCGAAGCCGCGCCGATGAACAAATGCCACATGCATGCTATCTAATCCGCTAACTGAATGACGTGCACATTGAGTTCCACCCGGTCACATGTCGTAACGTGACACGCTGCCCCAGACGAGTTCGAGTTGATGCAGGGTCTGGAAGGCGGTCTCCAGGTTCTGGCGATCCTGATGGCCACGATTGAGCGCCCGCTCATAGGCCATCGCTGCATCGCGCAAGTTCGCCCTGAGCAGCCGGCCTTTTTCCGTCAGCTTGATGCGCGCCGAACGCTTGTCGCGCTGGGACGCAACCCGATCGATGTAATCTCCATCCGCCAACTGCTTCAGATAGTACGACACGTTCGAGCCGACATAGTGTCCGCGATCGAGCAGCTCGGCCACCGAAAGCTCGGCATCTCCGATTGCCAGCAAGACCATGGCCTGAGCCGGACCGATGTCGTCGACACGCAGCTTGGTCAGCTCGGCGCGCACCAAGCCGGAAAACCGCCTGCTCACCCTCTCCATCAGGCGCGCAAGCTCGAAATAGGTCAGCTGTCGGCAATCGCTTGCGGCTTCGGCTTGATCGTGGGCTCCTACCGCCTTCGATGTCTGGTCCTCCTGCTGGAGCAACGACACATCTTTGATCCCCGTGGACGGATAGAGTACTCTTTCATTCATCCAACTCTCCATTTCGAAATTTACTTCAAATCTTGAAGTAAATTGAACTACACACTCCCCTCCACACGCCCCAGAACTTGCATTACCGCTTACTTTTGTGCCACACATAGCGAAGCAATACTATTATTCGCCCCAAATGTAAGCCAGACGCCCTCCATGAATGGCTTTAACGTTAACTTCAGGCAACCGCCCATGCGTGATACTGTTCGGAACGAGACGAGAAACAACGGTCAAATTTTAGGGGTTATGCGCCGGGATGAGATTATCAATCCAAGATTGCTAATACTGCAAGCCAAGCGTGTGTTTCTATCCGTATCGCTTTACGCCGCGCTGCTCAGTGTCTGCATAAGCCTGCTTCAGCTCACGATACCGCTGTTCATGTTGCAGATTCATGACAGGGTTCTCAACAGCCAGAGCTTTGATACGCTCACCATGTTGACGCTGCTCGCGATCAGCGCATTGGTCGTCTATGGGGTCCTGGATCTCATTCGGGCCCTTGCTTTCCAGGCGATGGGCAGCGCCATCGTGCGAAGGCTGAATGCTCCGGTTCTGGCATCGGCGGTCCAGGCGTCGGTGAACCAGGGGCTCACCCGTGCGGCCCAATCCCTTCGCGACCTGTCGGAACTTCGCAGTTTCCTCACGTCATCGGCAGTGGTCGCGCCGCTCGACGCCGCCTGGTCCCCGATTTTTCTGGGGGCGTTGTTTCTGCTGCACCCGCTGTTCGGCGTCGTCGGCGTCGTGTCGATCGCATTGCTCGTTTGCTGCGGGCTCGTCAACGACATGATGACGCGCCAGCTCACCAAGGAGGCCAACCAGGCGAATGTCGAAGCGGTCTCCAAGATCGCCGGCTCCCTCAGGCACGCCGAAGCGATCGAGGCGATGGGCATGTTGCCGGCGCTCGCCAAGCGCTGGCGCGCCCTGCAAATTCACGCTTTGGGCGCGCTCGAAGCCGGAGGAAGCAGGAGCAAGGCGATGACGTCGCTGACGCGCAGCTTGCGGTACTCGATCCAGGTCATCACGCTTGCGGCGGGTGCGTTGCTGGTGCTTGACCAGGCGATCACCCCCGGCGCGATGATGGCTTCAAGCATCCTCGTCGGTCGCCTGCTTATCCCCTTCGACACGATCATCGAAAACTGGCGCCAATGGGTGCTTGCCGTCGCCGGCTGGCGCCGGATCGAGGCGGCGATCGGCGAAGATCTGGCGATCCGCCAGACTACGCCGACACCGCATTCGGCCGGCGACATGATTGTGGATAAACTCGTCTACGCCGTCCCCGGCGTCGAGGTGCCGATCATCAAGGGCATTTCCTTCTCGCTTTCCCCCGGCGAAGTATTGGGCGTGGTCGGCCCATCGGCCGCCGGCAAGTCGACGCTTGCCCGGCTGTTGGTCGGCATCTTGAAGCCGACGTCGGGCGGCGTCTTTCTCGATGGCCACAACACCTATCTCTGGGAGCGCGGGTCCTTCGGGGAATCGGTCGGTTATCTCCCCCAATCGGTATCGCTGCTGGAGGGCACGATCCGGGAAAACATCGCCAGAATGGAAGATGGCGATCCCTACAAGGTCATCGAGGCCGCGCGGCTGGCGGAGGTGCACGAGATGATCGGCCGTCTGCCGCTCGGCTACGACACGCCCGTCGGCGATGGCCATCTTACGCTTTCCGGCGGACAGAGGCAGCGCATCGCGCTGGCACGTTGCCTCTACAATCGCCCGCGCCTCGTCGTCCTCGATGAACCCAATGCCAATCTCGATTCGCTCGGGGAACGCGCTCTGGTTCGCGCGATCCAGCGCATGCGCGACCAGGGCGCCATCGTCATCATGATCGCGCATCGACCATCGATCATGCAGGTCGCCGACAAGCTTCTCGTCCTCGAAAATGGTCGTATCAGCCAGTTTGGGCCGCGACCGGACATTTTGACTGCTGTGCCAGGGCCTGGCGAAACGTTGCGCGAGGTTGCTTCCGCATGACAGAAAAACCTATGCTTCCGCTTCGCCCGCAGCCGTCCGAGGTCGACGTCAAGCTCCCGGTAAAACTAACCTCTCAGCCAGCACCGACCGCGGCCGATGCCGATGATGCGCATGCCGAACGCGCTCTTCGCCGCCTGATGGTCGCTGGGCTTGCGACGATCATCGTATCCTTCGGCGGCTTCTTCACATGGGCGGTATCGACGGAACTCAGCAGCGCGACCGTTGCCAATGGCAGCGTCATCGTCGACTCCAAACGCAAGACGATCAGTCATTTCGAAGGAGGCGTGATGGGACGCCTTCTGGTTCAGGAGGGCGAACAGGTCACGGTCGGGCAACCGCTCATCCTGTTGGAAGACACACGGGCACGTTCCAACTTGAATGCGCTCAACAGCCGTCGCATCGGCCTCATCGCGAGGCTCGCCAGGCTCAAGGCCGAACAGGACGGCGCGGCGACCATCGCCTTCCCGAAGAATTTCGGCGAAGCGGGCGGGATCGCGGTCGATGAAGCGATCAAGGCGGAGAATGTGTTCTTCGACAAGCGACACGAGGCCAAGGCCGGGCGCGTCGACGTTCAGACCAAAACGATCGAGGAATATGGCGAACAGACAAAATCGCTGCTCACCCAGCTCGAAGCGACCGACCGGCAGATCGCCCTCATCACCGAACAGCGCACCGCCATCGCTAGCCTGGTCGAGAAAGGCTTCGTGCAGCGCGCGAAGCTCATAGAAGTCGACACGCGCCTGAGCGAGCTCGCCAGAACACGCGGCGAACTGGCAGGCGACAAGGCGCAGGCGGAAAAGGCAAGGGCTGGCGCCCAGCTCGCACTGATCGGCATCGAAAGCGAGTTTCAATCGACGATCGCCGGAGAGATCACAACGGCGCGCATCGACCTGACGGATGTCGAAGAACAGATCGTCGCGGCCAAGGATGTCCTGCGGCGCATGGAGATCCGCTCTCCGCAGGCAGGCGTGGTCAGCAACGTCTGGCTGCGTACCCCCGGAAGCGCGGTGACGCCCGGCCAGCCCCTGCTCGAAATCGTACCGGAAGACGAGCCATTGGTCGTCGAAGTGCGCGTGAACCCGCGCGACATCGACAGCATATCGGTGGGCTCCCCGACGCAGATCAGGCTGACCGCCTACAGTCAGCGCTCGCGCCTGCCCTTCAATGGGGCGGTGACCTACGTTGCCGCAGACCAATCGGTCGACGAGAAGTCGGGCGCCTCCTATTTCACCGCTCGCGCCAAGATCGATGCGGCGTCTCTTGCCGCCGATCCCGATGTCCGCCTGTATCCGGGCATGCCGGCCGAGGTGCTGATCGTACACAAGGCGCGCCGCGCTATCGACTACCTAGTATCTCCACTGACAGAAAGCTTCAATCGCGCCTTCAGGGAAGATTGAACTGACAGTGTCGAGCGGAAAACAGAGTAAATTACTACAAATATTGAACTAGTTTGCGGATAAACTAGCTACTTATTTGCCGAATAATAGGCATAGTTTAATTTTTGTATTGATTTCCCGCGAAAAATGACAATAATGTCGCGAAGATTTCATGATTTAAGCTGGAATCTCTGTTGAAATATATTCAAGGCCGATGCACACTCCCGGCGCATCAACATCGACCTGGTCGGTGGAAGTGCGATTTATCCACCAAGAGGAGAGGCAGATGGCCACACTAGAAGGCGGCGCATACGACGACGCGCTGTTCGGCTCTCGCTTCAACGATTTCATCCACGCCCGAGCGGGTGATGATTTCGTGAGCGGCGGCAACGGACATGACATCATTTTCGGCGACGAAGGTGACGACCAGCTATTCGGCGGCAACGGCAACGACGGGCTGTTTGGCGGCGAAGGCGACGACGTTCTCTATGGCGAGAACGGCAACGACACGCTGAGCGGCGGATGGGGTGACGATCTCCTGTCCGGCGGCAAAGGCAGCGACATATTGCTTGGCGGTCAGGGCAACGACTTCCTGTCCGGCGGCAAAGGCAGCGACATGCTCTTCGGCGGTGATGGCAATGACGTCATCAGCGGCGACGCCGGCAACGACCTCCTGGTTGGCGGAGCGGGCAACGACATCTTCGTCTTCGACGGCGGCGGCGGCAACGACGTCATCCTCGACTTCACGCCCGGCGAAGATCTGCTGCAGATCTCGAAGGGCATCAATGGTCTCGATATCACCACGCCTGACGACCTCGCTTCGCGGGTCACCCAGGTCGGCGGCAATGTCATCATCGACCTCGGCCACGGCGATTCACTGACCCTGGTCAATGCCGACGTCGACGACATTCAGGCAAATCCCGAGAACTATTTCACGGTTCACTAAGCGTGGACAAGGCGTGCCCTGCATTCCTCCCGCAGGGCGCGCACTCCAAGAGGGATCGAATTTGCCGTTCAGCGATATCAAGCAGCCAAATACCGATCCTAAACGGAACGCAAAGGCGTTCCGTTTAGGATCGGATCTGGCGGTTCTCATCTGGGACCTGCCGCCGGCGCTGCCAATTCCGACACGGGCGGCCCTGACGATGTCAAAGCCGCCCGTGCCGCTCGTCAGCGTAACCCTCCGGCTCGTCGACGGACGACAGCGAACGCTATGGGCCATGCGGACGACGAAGGTGCCGATGCCGGCCACCATTGCTATCGAAGGCGGCGACAACGCGGTCCCGATCAGCATCGAACCGGCAAGCAGCCTGCCTCCCCTCGACATGGAGCAACTGTTCCTGGAACTCGCGCCGGAAGCGCGCATCAGATTTCTCAGCGCCTTGCTGACGACATGGCGAAGCGCATTCAAGGTCGCCAGCGATCCGTACTTCTGCCTGATCGTCGAAGACGCCCTCAACACATTGGCGCCGATGCCCCGGCCGGCGCGCATTGCCTGCGAACTTGGCCGTGGGCGGTTTTTGATCGAGACGACGATCAATCCGGAGGTCGACGACAAGCTCGGAATCTATGTCGTGGGCTCGGCAAACGTCAGCCAGTTACGACCCAAAGCAATCATACGCCGCGGCACGCGGAAAGGCTGGCAGACCTGTCACTTCATTGCCGAGATGCCAAGCCTCAGCCCACCTTTCCAGCTTGTGCTCCTGAGCAAGAACGGCGTCGCCATAAGGCAGCTTTCCGAGCGCGTAGCGCAATGTCCAAACCTGACGCGCTGGTGGGCAGAAAATCGCGACGCCGTCGAACTGCGCGAACTGCTCGTTCAGCATCTCGCCACCTGGCCGAACGGTGGACCGGCTACCGCGATCGACCTGCAGATCCGGGCACCCCTCAAAGAACGTCATGTCCAGAGAGCGGCACAACAGCCATCCGGGCAGGTCGACCTGGCGCTGGCACTTTCCGACAGCCTGATCGTCGGTGGCTGGTATCATGATCCATCATCCATGCTGGCTGGAATCGACTATCTGCAGGCAGATGGGAAAACAGTGCCGCTGGACGGCAATATCTACGAATTTCCCGGATGGGCGCAGACGCAGGCCGACAAATCGAAGACGGATGTGACCGGCTTCGTCGCCCGGCTGCCCCTCGATCAATCGCTCGGCCCGCTGCTTCAGCCGCGTTTTCAGATACGGTTGGCCTCTGGTGCCGTGAAGCCCCTCATCCCGCCGCCGCAACCCTTCGAACCCGTGCTGCAGCGAAACCAGATCCTGCGCGCTGTCCCGCCGCAACACGCCATCGATGACGCCTTCCGCACGATACTTGCGCCGGCGCTCAGAGAGGTGGAGCAGCGTCTGGGCAAGACGATAGAGGTCAAGCGGACGAGGGACTATGGCCTGCCACGGCATGCGCCTCTCGTTTCCATCGTGATCCCGCTCTACAAGGTCCTCGATTTTCTCCGCTTCCAGCTGTCGGGCATGGCCACCGACCCCTGGCTCAGGGAAAATGCGGAACTGGTATTCGTTCTGGATTCCCCGGAAATTCAGGACGAGACCGAGCATCTCCTCGGCGGGCTGCATCTGCTGCACGGTTTGCCCATGCGGCTGGTGGTGATGAACCGGAACGGCGGCTACGCGCGGGCATGCAATACCGGGGCTCGCATGGCGCGCGGCTCCATTCTTGTCATGCTCAATTCCGATGTCGTCCCCTGCGAAGCCGGCTGGGTGCAGACCCTGATACAACCGATCACGAGCGGGGCGTTCGGCGCCGTCGGCCCCAGGCTGATCTTCGAAGACAGATCGCTGCAACATGCAGGCCTCTATTTCGGGCGCGACCAGCGGGGGATCTGGCTGAACCACCACTTCTACAAAGGCATGCCCAGCGACTACCTGCCGGCGCAACAGGCTCGAACGGTTCCCGGCGTTACCGGCGCCTGCCTGGTCACCTCGAGGGATATCTACGAGAGCGTCGGCGGCTTCACCGAGGACTATATCATCGGCGACTATGAAGACAGCGACCTCTGCCTGAAGATCCGTCGGGCCGGCTTCGAGATCGGCTATGAGCCGTCGGCATGCCTGTATCACTTCGAGCGCCAGTCGATCCGGCGCAGCCAGGACTACATGCGCGGGGTCGCCAGCCAATACAATTCCTGGCTCCACACCCAGCGTTGGGACGATGACATCGCCGCGCTGATGGCGCGCGACTATCGTTCGCCGAGCGGGCCCAAGACCGCGTCTCCCGATCGCACAATTGAATGGACGAATGCATGATCAATGCCCTGCCGCGCGATGAAATCGGCGCACCACCACCGCTGGACGATGCGCATCTTCGCTGGCTGACCGACAGCGTCTCGCGCAACCGGTTCCTTCCGCAGCCGGACCCGAACAGCATTTTTGTCGGCGACGGCGATTTCCGGGCGATCGGTGCGGAGTTTCTCGGACATTTCATTCGTCTGGGCGGCTTGCGCGCCGATCATCGTGTTCTCGATATCGGCTGCGGCATCGGCCGTATGGCGGTGCCGCTCACCCAATATCTCGATGGCGACCGCGGCCGTTACGACGGCCTCGATCCTGTAGAGGGCGGCGTCCGCTGGTGCCGGGCGACGGTGACGCCGACCTATCCGAACTTCGCGTTCCAACGCCTCGACATCGCCCATGATCTCTACAATCCGACCGGAACGATCAAAGGCCGGGAACTAAAACTGCCATTTGCCGACGCGCAGTTCGATTTCATCATCATGACGTCGGTCGTCACGCATCTGCCCGCCGACGAGGTGATGGCCTATCTGGCGGAAATCTTCCGGGTCCTGGCTGTTGGCGGTCGATTGTTCATGACCGCCTTCATCGTCGACGAGGTCGCCAGGCGAAATGCCACGGGGCGACGCGACCCGCGGCTTGCCTTCGAGCGTGCCGGGCAAGGGCCCTGCTGGTTCGTGCCGGGCCAACCGCCGCTGGCGGCCGTCGGCTTCGATGACGGCTTTCTGGAAGGCGCGTTCAATCGTAGCGGTCTCTCGGTCGCCCTCAAGTCCTACGGCCATTGGCGCGCGCCGGGCGGCACGCACTATCAGGATGTCCTCGTGGGTGAGCGTCAACGGAGCCGCGCATGAGCAAGCGCATTCTCGTGGTGGCCCACAATCACCCGGCCCTTCATCCCGGCGGCACTGAGGTCTTCGCGCATGACCTCTTCCGCGCCTACCAACGGGCAGGACACGAGGCGCTGTTCCTGGGCGCGGTCAACCAGGTTCATCGCGAGGCAAGACCGGGCACGAGTTTCCAGGCCATCGGGCCGACGGGCGACGAAATCCTGCTTTGGGCGGGTCATTTCGATCGCTTTTTCATGAGCCAGATCGACCTCTATGGTTTCGTGCCTGATCTCACGGACCTGCTGCGCGAATTCCAGCCTGATGTGGTGCATCTTCACCATATCCTGCTGATGGGCGCCGAGTTTCCGCATATCGTGCGCCGGACCCTCCCGGCGTGCAAGATCGTCATGACGCTGCATGACTACTACCCCATCTGCCATCATGACGGGCTGATGGTACGAACCGACCGACGGGAGCTCTGCCACGGCTCAAGTCCGGACCGTTGCCATGCCTGTTTCAAGGACATCAAACCCGACCGCTTCGCCCTGCGGGAACAGCATCTCAAGGCGCTCTTGAGCACGGTTGATTGTTTTGTCGCGCCGAGCGAATTCCTGAAACGACGATATGTCGACTGGGGAATTGCCGAAAACCGCATCTCCGTCATTGCCAACGGCCTGCCGCCCCGCGCGCTCGAAACCGGCAAAGACAAGCCCAAGGCCGGCCGCCCCGTCTTTGGCTATTTCGGCAACCTGAACCCTTGGAAAGGGATCAAGGTGCTGCTGGAGGCGGCGCGCCAGCTCATCGCCGATGGCGTCGACTTCGAGCTGCGCGTCCATGGCGGTGCCCCGTTTCAGACCCAGGAATTCGTTGCCGATATCGACCGCCTGTTTTCCGAAACCTCACCCTTCGTCCAGCGGCGTGGACCCTATCGACGGGAAGATGTCGCGGCCCTCATCGGCGCCGTGGACTGCACCGTCGTCCCCTCCATCTGGTGGGAGAATGCGCCGCTGGTGATCCAGGAGGCGCAGGCTCAAGGTCGCCCGGTGATCGCCAGCAATATCGGCGGCATGGCGGAGCTGATCAGGAACGGCGTCAATGGACTGACCGTCGCACCCGACGATCCGCGCCAGCTTGCTGCGGCCATGCGCCAGATCGTCGAAAAGCCGACGCTTCTTCGCCAGCTTTCCGGTCGAGCCGTTCGTCCTGATGATATCGACACCACCGCTGGACGTTACCTCGCTCTTTTCAATCTCCAGCAGGTTCAGGCCGCTTAAAGAGGAACCATGGCTCAAGTCGCAGAGAAACTCGACACGCCGCCCGAAAACGAAGGCGCAAAACCTGTCAACGGTCGCGTCGATGCCATCGATGGCGGACGCATGTTCGGCTGGGCATTCGACCCCGCCGCGCCGGGCCAAAGGCTCAAGGTGCGCGTGCTTCTCGATGGCGCACCCGTCGCCGAAGCACTTGCCGATCGCAATCGCCCGGACCTCAAGCGAAACGGGATTGGAGACGGCAAGCATGCATTCGAGATCGCCCTGCCGGAGGCGGTGCAGAAGCGCAGCCGCGATCTCGTCGTCGTGGCAATCACCGGAGACGGCGCGGGCCAGCCTCTGCGCGTGCCGCAGCCTGACGAGCAAGCAGCCGAGGCGCTGATCGCGGCACCGTTGACCAGGGTGCTCGACAAACTGGACGTGCTCATGGCTGCGCAGCGGCAGTTGCAGGTTTCTCAACGTTCACTGCAGCGCGTTCCGTCAGTCGGCGCGGATGCGGCACCGACCGACGGAACGGACGATCCGAACGCCGGCATCGATGGCCTTCGTGCCGAGATGAGCCGGCGGCTTGACGATCTGGACGTGCATCTGCTGCGGATGGATGGCGTCGTGGCAGGCATGGAAAAGACCCTTTCCACACTTCAGAAGCGCGCGGGCGGCGACACCAAGCCACTCGTGCTGCTCCTCTTCGTTCTGATGGGATTTGCAGCGGGAGCGCTGCTGGCGTTGCTGGCAAGATGATGATGCGGCAGGCGACAGCGACCGACGAAAGGCCCGTCAGACCCACCGGCTCGCGCACCGATGGAGCAGCCTTGCGCTTCGGGAAGGGCCGCGCCCTTTTCAGTCGGGTCGATCAGGAAACCGTGCTTGTCCTCGGCAGCGGGCGCACCAGGGGCCATGCCGTTTCGGTCAGGGCTGATGGCGCAAGGTCCGCGCGGGACGGCGCTTTTGTTGCAAACTGGGCGTTGTCGGCACCGTCGCCATCAGCAACACACTGCTTCGCGGCGCTCCTGACGCAACCGAAGTCCGAGCTGCCCATCTCGACGATCGACGTTGACGATGGAAGGATGAGCGAGCGTTTCATCGTCGCCCCCAGACAGATTTCGATCGAAGAGGCAGCAAGCCTCATTGCGCAAACGGCGGCAGGAGAGACTGTCACCGCCGTCGGTCGCCTCGCGGATCAACTCATGGCGCAGCCGACGAACCGCGACAGGGTTTCCGCCGGACTTTCATTGATCAAGGCATTGCAGCCGTCCGATGGCTTCATCGAACTGGTCGGAGAGACCCATGATGGCGTCCTCGTCATCATGGGTTGGAGCCGCGCGTTCGTTCCCGGCCGTTGCCAGGCCTATATTCTCGCTGGTGCAACGGTGGTCGCCGATTGTTTCGTCGCCAGTTTTGCCCGACCTGATATACCGGAGGGCGAACTTGGCTTCATCGCCGTACTGGAAACGGGCGGACGAGTGCGCGCCGACACTCTCAAAGGCATCATATACAATGCCGGGGGAGGCTGGCACCTGACACCGGCGCATTCGCGCGTGCAGATCAGCGCGGCCCTGGACATCCCGGACCACATCCGCTCCGTACTGCTTGATGCCCGGGCCACGCCAGAGGCCATGCTGCGCCTGCGTTCGGCGGCAAACGGCTTTACCGGCAAGGACACGGTATCAAGCCTCCCATTGCCGGTTCGCATGGACGTCGACCGGGTTTTCGAGACCGATGACGGCGACATGCTGATTTCCGGCTGGCTGCTCGACCCGGAGCACCACGTCTCCTCCGTCAAACTGCGGCGACCCGGCACGGAGGCCAGGCTCGACGACGTGTGGACGCGGCTCGATCGGCTCGACGTTTCGCAAAGCTTCGCCGATCAACCCGCATTCCGGGCATCACTCGACGGCGACGATCAGGCCCACGGATTTGTCGCCCATGCGAGACTGTCTGGCGGCAATCTCGACGCAACACCCTATCTTGAGCTGACCTTGAGAGAGGGTCGCCGCGCCTTTCTGCCGCTGACGCCCAAGCGGATGCCCGCAAGAAGGGCCGCACTCCAGCAATTGTCGTTGTTCGATGCTGCCAACTGGGCGCTGCCCGCGATTGTCGATCATCAGATCGTTCCGCTCCTCTCTAGGGCGGCCTGCGCTGCGTCGCGCGTGGAAACGATCATCGACGTCGGCGTGTTCGACGAAACCGCCGGCGTTCCCATCGTCGTTGGATCCACCGTCGGCATGGCTGAAGTCGGGCCGCTCCTTGCGCTGCTTGCCCTTGATCCGCAGACGTGCTGCGCTCCGCTCGTGATCATCGTCAGCAAGCCAGCCTTCCAGAGGGATCTCGTCCGTTTACGGCAGCTGGTACGGTTTTACGGGCTCTCGGTCCGACTGGTCTGCGCAGCCGCAGCGCAGGATCGCTTCGATCTGATGGCGGTCGGGGCGGAAGTCGTCTCGTGCAAGTCCATCGTAACGATGTCGGGGTCGCTCGTGCCGGCGGCCAAAGGTTGGTACGGCGCATTGACGACGGTCGGAATGGCCCACGTCGGAAGCGTGATTTCGCCGATGCTCGCCTATGACGATCATTCGGTGAAATGGGCGGGAAGCTGGCTCTCCGAGGACGGCGATCAAATGCTGCTCGATCGCTATGCGGGCTACCCGCTGATGGCGATTGCCGCACTGCAATTGACGCGCGTCGACGTCGCCTCGCTCGAATGCTGCATCATGCCGCGTGAGGCCCTGAAGGACGCGATGCGCGATTGCGGCGTCTATCTCGGCTCAAAACAAAAAGCCTGCGAGATAGGTCTGCGGATCAACCAGGCAGGCATCGCTGCCTATCTGCTGCCATCGATCCAATTGCTCGGCTGCGACGAGCCGACGTCGGCAGAGCAAAACGGCAAGCTTGCCGTGCTCGCCGAACGCATCGATGCGGAAATACTCAAGTCGCGGTGGCGAAGCGGCCACCAAAACCAAACATCGTTTGACAGGATTTCCGCATGAGGGAGCAGAAGCTTCGCGTCCTGGTTATCTCGCATGCGCACCCCTCGTTTTCGCTCGGTGGGGCGGAGATCGCCTCGCACAACCTGCATCGCGGGTTGAATGCGATCGCAAACGTCGAATCCGTGTATCTGGCGGCGGCATCGCCTCCGCTGCAAAGACACGCGTCGTCCGCGCTGATGAGTGCGCGCCTCCCACAGGAAGAGGTGCTGTTCCACACGGATGCCTATGATCATTTTCACCTGGCGAATGAGGACGTCTTGTCGATCGAGCGCGACCTCCTGCGGTTCGTGCGCGATGTGAAACCGGATGTCATTCATTTCCATCACGTCCTGGGCTTCGGTCTCGAAGCGCTCTATGCGGTGCGGTCGGCGCTGCCCGACGCCGTCGTGCTTCTCACCCTTCATGAGTTCGTGCCGATCTGCCACAACCACGGGCAGATGGTGAAGCGGCCGACGGGCCAACTTTGCGAACAGGCTTCGCCTACGGCCTGCAACAGCTGTTTTCCGGATATTCCAGCATCCAGGTTCCTCAGGCGTGAGGCGCTCGTGCGCACCATGCTCCTCGACATGGTCGATGCGTTCGTTGCGCCGAGCGCCTTTCTCGCCAAGCGCTACGCCGAGTGGGGCATCGATCGACAACGCATTCATGTCATCGAAAACGGGATCATGGGCGAAGAGGCGACGCCCGCCCGCGAACTTGCGCGAAGCGACGCGCCCCGCAATCGTTTCGCCTTCTTCGGTCAGATGACGCCATTCAAAGGCGTCGACGTGCTGATCGATGCCGTTGGCCGCGTACCGGATGAAATTTGGGGAGACGACGCCTACCTGATGATTTTCGGCGCGAATCTCGAGCGCCAGCCGGTCGAATTCCAGGAGCGGATGAAGAAGCTGATCGAGCGAGCCGGTCGTCGCGTGCGCTTCTACGGCAGCTACCAGAACGCGGATCTGCCAAAACTCATGCGCTCCGTCGACTGGGTGATCTTTCCATCGATCTGGTGGGAGAACTCACCGGTCGTCATCCAGGAAGCGCTGCTGCACCGCCGGCCGATCATCTGCTCCGACATTGGCGGCATGGCCGAGAAAGTGCGCGATGGCACCGATGGCCTGCATTTCCGCGCCGGCAACGGCCAGCACCTTGCGGACCGGATCGTCGAAGTCCTGAACGACGACACGGTTTGGGATCGCTTGCGCAGCACCATGCGCGGTCCCTTCAGCTCCAGGGATTGCGCACGGGAACACCTCGGCGTCTATCGCAGCCTGCTGCGCGCGAAAGATGATGCCGCGCAGCGCGAACAGCGCGTCGAGATGCGCGTCTCATCGCAATTCCAATGACGGAATAAGCTTTTGGCACGCATATTGGTCATGATCCCCGCCGGCGAAGTCTATGCCCATGACAGCGTTCGCTGGTATCAACATCACGACATTCAGTCTCACATCAACACCTACCACAATATGGGTGATGCGTTCGTCTTCGACTCGTCGTTGAAGCTGCTGCGTTTCGAAGAGCTCGGTGTCCTCGAAATATCAGAGTTCAGGCCACGCGAAATCGACCGTCTTCGGGAGGAATACGATTACGTATTCCTGCGGGGATCCAATTACATTCACGACGCCATGAACTGGGAGGCCGCAGCGAGGGTCCTGACGGCGCTCGGCCTGCCCGTCATCGGCTTCGGTATCGGCGCACATGCGCCGGTGGACGGCAAAATCAGGCTCTCGGACGATACGCGCGCCGTCCTCCACCTGATGTCCGAATCGACGACCTCGATCGGTGTACGCGGGGCCTATTCGGCCGAAGTTCTCTGGGGCCTCGGCATCCGCAACGTCCGGATCGTCGGGTGCCCCACCGCCTTCCGGCTGAACGACCCGGAACTGCGCATCACGCTGCCACCGCTGGAACGGGTCCGCAACGTCGGGGTCACCGTCAGGCGGGAAGTCTCCGACGCCTACGCCAAGGACATCGAGCGTTATCTCGGCTTCCACCGAGACCTGGTGAAAACCATGGCCGGGCGCTTCGAGACCGTATTGTTGACGCAAGGCGAGGTCGAGGAGAAGAAGCTCGTTCTGGGAAACGAGGCGCAGCGCGACGAAGCAATCGCCGCGCTGAAGGCCGACCATTGGACATCATCGTGGTATCTCGATGAAGCCATGCTGCGGCTCTATCGGCAAAGGCTTTTCTATTCCGATGTGGTTGCCGATTACGAGCGACTGATCCGCGCCCAGCACCTGGTGCTCGGCTACCGCCTGCACGGCAACCTCATGGCGCTGGCGAACGGGGTCCCGTCGATCTACTGCACCTATGACAGCCGGACGGCCGAATTCTCAGACACATTCAAGATCCCCAGTTTCGACATCTTCGGGCAGGCGGAGTTCTGCCTCGAGGACTATTGGGACCAGGCCCTTTTCGACAGGTACAACCGTGCCTGGTTCCACACCTACGGCGAAATGTACCGTTTCCTCACTGAAAATGGTGTCGCGCACAAGATGCACGACATCCTCAAATCCCCACCGGCGAAAATCTCCCGAGTTGCTTGAAGCGAAGAGGTGTGAACATGCAAAACGCGAACATGCAGAACAAAGTGCGCAAGGCGATCATCCCGGCCGCCGGATTCGGTACGCGAATGCTGCCGGCGACGAAAAGCGTCCCCAAGGAACTCCTGCCGATCGTCGATCGGCCAATCCTCGATTACATCGTCAGCGAGGCGTTTGCCGCAGGCATCGAACACGTCATCATCGTCACCGGCCGCATGAAGGGTGCGATCGAGGATTACTTCGATCACGCATTCGAGGTCGACGCGACGCTTCGGCGGGCGGGCAAGAACCCGCTTGCTGATCGGCTGGCGACGGCAACGCCCGATGTCGGAAGCATCTCATTCGTGCGCCAGCAACAGGCCCGTGGCCTTGGACACGCCGTCTGGACCGCGCGCCACATCGTCGGCGACGAACCTTTCGCCGTGCTGCTGCCCGATATGCTGATGGTCGATCACGAGCCCTGCCTCAAATCCATGGCGAGCCTTCACCAGCGGCACGGCGGCAATGTCGTGGCGGTCGAGCGGTGCCTGCCGGAAGAGGCCCACAAGTTCGGCATCGTTTCCTTGAAGCAGACCATTGCGGGCGCTCTGGTCGATGGCCTCGTGGAAAAACCGGCACCGGGCACGGCGCCAAGCAACCTGTTTATTTCCGGGCGCTATATTCTCCAGCCCGAGATCTTCAACATCCTCGAACGCCAGGAGCCAGGTGCCGGCGGCGAGATCCAGTTGACCGACGCCATGATCACCCTGATGAAAGACGAGGAAATTCGCGCCTTCGAATTTGGCGGCCGCACGTTCGACTGCGGAAATCCTGCCGGCTTCGTCGCGGCCAATCTGCATATGGCGATGACGCGCGCCGACATTGCAGCGGGGATCTCCGGCGAGATGCATGCGCTGATGTCGCCCTTGCGCGCAATCGCCTGACAGCGCCACCTGTTCTTGGCGCGTTGCAATTCGGCCTTCCGGCCGATCTCGGACCGGCCGTCTTCGCCTGAAGTCGGCCGGTCCACCGAACGCCGCGAGCTTCGTCATGTGCATTGACGTCGGCGTTGGCCTGGTGGAGGCGGAGAAGCTCGCCACACATCGCCGTCAAATGGCCAGAACGGATGCCCGGATCAATCCCGGGCCTGCCCCTCACGATGGTGTCCGCCCCGCTTCCATGTATATTTTTTTCATCACATCACCCTAAGCGCACAAACCGCGCCATAGTGCGCGCACGTAGCCATGACCCGCGACACGCCAGAGCTTAACGGTTTCCTTTGGCTCTCCAAGGCTGATTGGCGCATTTATTGCGCATAATCTAATATTCCGGTGGCGAGACAGCGTCGTCCTGCATAGAAATTCGACACATCACCGAAGTATCCCCGTTGACAGCCGCGCTCGTCTATCACACAAATTGTGAAAATAATTTTCAGCGATGGTCCGGAATACCCAAGGATATACCTGCCCCAAGACACGGGCATGCGGACAAGTTGACAGCACGATATTTCGAGGAGCAATGCGCATGACCAGTCAGCGGCTCATCATGCTGATCTTTTTCCTCCAGCCGATCGCTTTTGGCGCCTGGCTGCCGCGCATTCCCGACATTCAACAAAGGCTCGGCCTCGGACCGGCGGAACTGGCGGTGGCACTGCTCGGGATGCCGGCGGGCATCCTGCTCACTCTGCCTTTCGCCGGACGCTTCGTCGCTTGGATCGGCGGCCGCGCCACCATCCTCTATGGCTTTGTGGTATTCCTCGGGCTGGTTTGGCTGCCGACATGGGCGCCAAACATCGAGGCGCTTTTTGTTACGCTCGCCGCCGTCGGGGTGGCATTGGCCACATTGGAGCTCGGCCTCAACGTCGAAGCTGATGCCATCGAGAAGCGCTCCGGCCAGTTGATCATGAGCACATGCCATGGCTTCTGGAGCCTCGGCATCATGGCCGGCAGCCTGGTCGGCATCGGTTTTGCCGCCGCCGGTGTGTCGCCGGAATGGGCCGTGCTGATCGCAGCGGCGATCATGTTGCCGATCAGCCTGTTGGCAGCAAGAGCGCTGCCGGACCTGCACGCAGCTGAAGCGCACCAGGCGAACACCACCCAAACAAGCCGCCGCCGACCAGGCCGGGCGTTGCTTGGCATATGCTTTTTCGTTTTCGGCATCACCATGACCGAAGGCGCGGTGGCCGACTGGTCGGCAGTTTACCTGCGCGATGTCTTCGGGCTCACCAGCGCCAGTGCCGGTTTCGGCTATTCAATCTTCGCCTTCATGGTCGCGGCAGGGCGTTTTGGCGGTGACCGCCTCAAGGCAATTTACGGGCCCATCGCCGTGGCTCGGGCATGCGGACTGGCGAGCATCGCAGGCTTGCTCCTGGTGGTGGCAAGCCCAACGGCCTGGGCCGCACTCGCCGGCTTCGCCGCGATGGGCTTCGGCGTCTCGGTAGGCTTCCCGCTGGCCGTCACGGCCGCTGCCGACCAAAAGGACCGGCCAGCGGCGGCGAGCGTCGCCATCCTGTCTTTCGTGGCGCTCCTCGGCTTTCTGATCGGGCCACCGATGATCGGGCTCGTCGCAGAGCACAGCGACATGCGTTTCGGCTTGGGCATGCTCATTCCATTCCTCGGCGTTAGCTTGATGCTGACTGGTCGGTTGAAGCCAGCCACGAGCGCAGTTCCCGCGTTGGCATCGACCTGACGTCGCACCTGGTGGGCGTTCCAAGTGACGAGACCCGAAATGGCCACGCTCGTCCTCGGGTCAAAGCCATTGTCGGATTGTCGCCTCGCCACTCAGTGGCGGTATCACGCCGCCCTTAGACGCCGCGCGGATTCAGGAGATATTTCGTCGCCGCACCCTGGTCGAAGCTTTCGCAGCCTTGCATGGCATCATCCAGCGAAACGCGGACGAAACGGCCGAGGCTAAACCGTCTCAACGGCAGCGCGTCGAAAGAGCCGCAGCCGGACAATACAGAGCACTTCCCGCTATCGACGACGTGGTAGACAAGCGACGACTTCTGCTCGATGTTTGAAAACGACCGCACCGCGCGTCCGATCGCGCCGGATTGGCGAGCCCGCGATCGGCATCTTGATATGACAGCAATCCGATGGCTCAGATTGCTTCGGGAGGTGGCATGGCATTTGAACTTTACTACTGGGATGGCATCCAGGGTCGCGGTGAATTCATACGCCTGGCGCTGGAAGAGACCGGTTCGGACTATGTCGATGTCACGCGGGAGCCGGACCGCGGGACTGACGAAATGATGCAGATCATCAATAGCTCGTCAGAGGCGCATATTCCCTTCGCACCTCCCTTTCTCAGGGACGGCGACCAACTCGTCTCGCACGTCGCCAACATTCTTTTCTATCTCGGCCCGAGGCTTGGCCTTGCCCCATTGGATGAAGCATCGCGCTGGTTTGCGAACGGCCTTCAGCTGACGATCACCGACTTCGTCGCGGAAGTGCACGACACGCATCACCCGATCGCAACCTCAAAATACTATGAGGACCAGAAGGACGAGGCAAAGGCGCGGTCATTCGAATTCGTCAGGAATCGTCTCCCGAAATTCCTCGGCTACTTCGAACGCGTACTGACACAGAACCCGGCACAAGGCGGCCATCTCGTCGGCAACGGCTTGACCTATGTCGACCTGTCGATGTTTCAGATGATCGAAGGGCTGCTCTATGCCTTCCCCAAGGCGATGACAGACCACGAGTTCCGCTATCCCGGCCTTGCGCGCCTGCACCGGCTGGTGAGGAACAGACCCACGATCGCTGCCTACCTCGCATCGCCGCGACGGTTAGCCTTCAACGAAAGCGGAATTTTCCGCAGGTATCCCGAACTCGATATCGATCCATGATCGCGGCGCGCCATAGGCGTCAAAACCAGGTCCGCTGCCGCCGGGATAGTTCACGGAAGACAAGACCGGCTATCTGCGGGCCATGCGCGCCTCGGCGGCGAAATTCGACATTGCATTCGAGAAGATCACCTGTCCATGCTGCGGAAGGAAACGGCCGACATCACGCGTTTTGCCATGCCGCGACGGATTTCATTGCGTCCGCCCGTTTCTTCCAACATAGTTGATGCAGCCCACGTTTATTCACACACGTGAGGAAACCAGCATGCGCCATATCGAAGAAGAAGAGCACCGCGACAATCGCGACACCCTGCTGATTACAGCGATAATTGCATCGGCATTGTTGATCATCGGCGCCACGTTACTGATGATGCTAATCTAGTGTTTGCGCCATTGCCGAAGCGTCGTACACCCGCCAGCCAGTGCTTGACCGCAAAACCGCTGTACACTTTTTGCGCGACATCTTAGTGAGCGGTATAAGCGCCATCCACCAGATGGTAGCTGCCGGAGATAAAGCTTGCCTGTTCGGACAGGAGAAAACAGACGAGCGCTGCAACTTCTTGCGGTGTACCGCGTCGACCCATTGGCTGAAGCGCGTCCAGGCGGCGGTTGCTCGCTAGCTCGGACTGCTCGGACAGCAATGGCGTTTCGATCAAGCCGGGGCCGACAGCATTGATACGGACACCCCTCTTTGCATACTCGATTGCGGCGACCTTCGTCAGGCCGACAATCCCGTGCTTGGCTGCCGTATAGGCCGATGCGGTCGGCAGGCCGACGGAGCCCAGAATTGACGACATGTTGACGATGGAGCCGCCCCCTTGCGCCGCCATCGCAGCGATTTCGTACTTCATGCAATAGAATACGCCGTTGAGATTGACGTTTATCAGCTTGTCCCAGTCGTCCAGAGGGTAGTCTGCCGTCGCTCTGCGGACGCCGTCGATCCCAGCATTGTTGACCGCCAGATGCAGGCCCCCATGTGTCCGGACAACGGACTCGACCAGTTTCTCCACTTCGCCGGCCTTGGCAACGTCGACCACCGAGGGGAAAGCCGTTCCGCCGGACGAACAGATCTCGGCGGCCACCGCACGCGCGGCGTCGCCATTGATATCCGCTACGACGACTTTCGCTCTCTCGGCGCCGAGCTGGCGGGAAACGGCAGTACCTATTCCAGATCCTGCACCGGTTACAAGCGCGACTTTGCCGGCGAAGCCAAGCTCCATTCTGTGCATCCTTGTTCGAGAGCCCAATCGACCAGAGACGGACGGAAGCTGCAAGAAGTTTCATCAATTGTGACGTGCTTTGTCAGCCTGCACTTGCGAAACGCGAAGTGCAATGGTCTTGGTGCTTTCTGCACTACTAGTTTTCTCCGCAACAAAATGAAGAATAGCGACTTGGCCGGCGAACGCATGAGTGTTAAAGACGAAACAGTGCTCACCGATTACTAGTAGGTGGATATGAACAGTGACCGCGTTACCCGGCGGGCGATCCTGCTCGGCAGTTTGGTTTTAACGGCATCTGGGTGCACCTCAACAGCACAGCGACTGGGCGAGCCCATTCTTTCTGCCTTCGCAGGAGGGCCGTCTTCTCGTTATCGACGCCGGAATGTGGGTTATGACGGAAGCGAACCTCCCGGAACGATCGTCGTCAACACGTCGGAGCGTTACCTCTATCTCGTTGAAGGTGGCGGTCGGGCCATGCGCTACGGCATCGGCGTCGGGGAACAGGGACGCACGCTCAAAGGCGAAGCAAAAATCGGCCGCAAGGCCGAGTGGCCTTCGTGGACGCCAACCGAAAACATGATGCAGCGCAAGCCGCATCTGCGGCAATACGCCGGCGGCGTCGGCGGCGGCCTGCACAATCCGTTGGGGGCAGCAGCCCTTTATCTCTACCGCGGCGGGGAGGATACCATGTTCCGGCTGCATGGAACAAACGAGCCCTGGACCATAGGCCAGGCAGTATCGAGCGGATGTGTCCGATTGACCAACGACGATATCGTCGATCTGTACAACCGCACCCCGGTCGGAACGAAGGTTTTCGTGATTTGATCGCGCTTTTATGTTCAACGGCACAAATTGTGTTCTTTTTGCACTAGGCGTCCGCGACGAACGCCCTATTAATATAAGCGTTGCCTTCGATAAACCTATTCCATGATGAGGAGAGGACTTCTTGATGAGCAGAAATCTAATCGTGATCGCTACCTTGCTTTCCGTCGTCAGCCTGAGCGGCTGCGATACTATCGGCAAAGGCAAGGGTAAGGCCCCACCGCCGGCCGCCGAGACGGCCGAACCGGCGCCGGTCTATAAATAATTTGAGCTTCTGATGAGTGGGGAGGCCAAAACCCTCCCCATATCATTCCAACCGGCTGGACCGGCATTAAAGTTGTGAGCCTTGCCGGGTTGCGATCGTCGGAGTTCAGGAGATAACTCACAGTGATGCCGCTTATGAGAGGTCGACTAACGCTAGTGGTGATGCTCGCGTTTGCGACGGCTGCCTGCCAATCAGAAGATCAGAAGCCCCAACCGCGTTTTGTCTCGAGTAGCAGCGGCGCACCTGCGGTAAGCGCAGGTGTAGCCAGAGAAAGCGGTTATTTTATCGAATTCCGATCCCGTTACGCCCTGAGTTACGGCCACACCTACGTCATTTTCGGCCGTACGAACAAGGCCGGAGGAATGATCGATCCCGAAGTTGCAGGGCTGGCACCGGCAACGCCCAGCCCCACACCCTATGTCATCGGACATTTTCTGCCGGTGCCCGCCGAAACCGGAGCAAGCGACGGTGATCTTGAGGAGGAGTACCGGTCGGCCAGCTGGCGCGTCATGCTGACCGAAGCCGAGTACAACAAGACCGTTGCCTATATCAGGCAGCTTAAGGCCAAATCGCGTTTCTGGCAGGCGTCGGTCTACAACTGCAATGCATTCGTCGCGGACATCGCGCGTTCCATGGGATATAAGACGCCCAGCATCTGGCTTAGACCACAGCAATTCGTTACCAAACTTCGGCAGATGAATGCGGGCTAAAGGCGATCAATCCAGAGCTTTGCGTCCAATCGATCGTAGATCGCAGAAAGGCTCCGGTGACTTGAAGTGATCGTATCGATGGCCGCTTTGGGCAAAATCGTGTGGGTGATCGGCATCATCACCTGGTATTTTATCCGCGTACCGTTCGAACGCCGCGCAAAGCGCGTTCGTGTCGTCAGCAACCGCCGGTCGCCTCTGGACATGTTCGGACTTGCGTCCGGCCTCCTTGGCCTTGCGATCATCCCGGGTTTTTACGTTGCCACCGGAATTCCAGAGGCGGCCGACCATTCCACTGGTGCGTGGGCCGTTGTGTCTGGAACAGCCATCTTTTTCTTTGCCCTGTGGGTTTTTCGCCGGACTCACAAAGAGCTCGGCCGGAACTGGTCGATCACTCTGGAGATTCGTGACAAACACGAACTGATCAGCGGCGGGCCCTATGCCTTCGTTCGCCACCCGATGTACACGTCCTTCATGCTGATGGGCCTCGGTCAAGCCTTGCTGCTGTCCAATTGGGTGGCGGGGTTGGCGGGTTTGCTTGGGTTCGCAGTGCTTTTTTTTCTGAGGGTGGACAAGGAGGAGCGTATGATGTTGGAGATTTTCGGTCCGCAGTACCATGACTACATGCAGAGGACCAAGCGGATCGTCCCTTACATTTACTAGAGGTGACACGATGCGAGGCCGGGCCATCAAGCTTTCGGCGCCACGGCGCCTTGTCTGCGATCTGATGCGGTTTTCGATCGGGGTGCCGCGCGTTACCGTTCAGCGGAAAATGAACCTCGACCCACTGCAAAGAGCCAGAATCGCCCAGATCAGCAGGCCGTCCTGGACCGTGCTGTTCCTCAAGGGATACGCGCTTCTTTGCCGGGAGACGCCCGAGCTCCGGCGCGCCTACGTGAAACTTCCTAGAGCCCAGCTCTATGAATATCCCGAAAGCGTGGCGTCGATCGCCCACGAGCGCGAGCATGACGGTGAGCGGGCGGTCCTGTTGAGCAAGATCAAGTCTCCGGAACGCCTGCCGATCCCGGAACTGGCCACCCTGATCGATGCGGCGCGATCGCGTCCGGTGATGGAGATCAAGGAGTTTAGACGCGCCCTGAAGGTTGCCCGTATGCCTGGGCCGATCCGCTGGCTGCTCATGTGGCTTGGGCTCAATCTGGGGTCACGGCGGGCGCACTATTTCGGCACCTTCCAGCTGTCTGTCTATTCGGGCCTCGGAGCCGAGTCGCTCAACCCGCTGACGCCTCTGACCACACTCCTCAATTACGGCCCAATTTCCGAGAGCGGCTCGGTCACCGTCCGCATCCATTACGACCACCGGGTCATGGATGGAGCCAATGTCGCGCGCGCGCTCGAGCGCTTCGAAGCGATCCTGAACGGTGACGTCGCCGACGAAGTGTTGAACCTTGCTCAAGGCGAAACCGTTCAGGCGCCCCCGTTGTCGCGGAAGACCAAATGATGGCACAGTCCGAAATCCGACCGGCCGTGGTGGTCGCCGGCGCCTCACGGGGTATCGGCAGGGCAATCGCCAAAGTTGCGGCCCGAGAAAAACGCCCGGTCGTGCTGGTCGCACGATCTCACGACGACCTGGCGACATCGGCAAACGAGGTTCGCCAGGCCGGCGGCGAAGCATTCATGCTCGAGCTCGATCTGTTCTCGGCCGACGCGTCAGCGCGTCTGGCGGACTTTCTAACGGCAAACAACCTGTGCTGCGACGTCCTGGTCAACAGCGCCGGCTATGGTTTGCGGGGTGCGGCAACGACACTCCCCATCCAGGATCAGCTGGGGATCATTGACCTCAACATACGCGCCCTCACCGACTTGTCCCTCCATTTCCTGCCGGAAATGGTCGCGCGTGGCCGCGGTGGGGTGCTCAACCTTGGCTCCATTGCCGGCTTCATGCCAGGCCCCAACATGGCGCTGTACTACGCCAGCAAAAGTTTCGTGCGGTCGTTTTCGGAAGCGCTTCACCAAGAGTTGCGCCGCACCGGGGTCACCGTGACATGCGTTGCTCCCGGCCCGGTATCGACCGAATTCCTTCAGCGATCGGGTGCCGACCGCGTGCCGCTTTTCAAGGTGTTGCCGAGGCTCGACGCGGACTACGTCGCCGAGCGCGCTTGGCGCGGGTTCAAGTCGGGGCGACGTCTCGTCGTGCCGGGCCTCTCCGCCAAACTGGCGGCGTTCGCAGCCGCGTGGCTGCCGTCCGCAATCATGTTGCCGCTGATCGGCCGACTGCAACGACGTAGCAATGACCCTTGCCCTTGCGGCTCCGGCATCAAGTTCAAACATTGCTGCGGCGCGCATCCGCGACCTGGTGGCTGACCGCGAACCGACACGGGAAACCGCTGATCGATTTTGCCGCTATCGCCGGCTTTGAAACTCGCTGACGAGATAGCACCTGGTTTCGTCAGGTCCCCACTACGGTTGCGGATCCTCCGGCCCCGCAAGAGGCCCATCGAACTCACTCGAAACCGTCAGCAACCTATCCTGCAGCACCTGCGCATTCTGCGAGAACCACGTCGCCGACGTGTTCTGCAACGGCCAACGAGCAGCTTCCATCGCCGACCTCAGGTCCGAACCGAGCCGGTACCTGACACATAGGAATGGGTATGCGGAAGTGGAGGGAAACACTACAATCGCCGTTCATCGCAAGGCGTCAAAACAAGCACGGACCGGGTCTAAGGCTATGCACAAGTACATCGTCACCGTTACGGAAGAAATCGAGGCCGATACCGCCGAGGAAGCGGCTTTGCTCATGTATGAGGAACTGACAAGGCGACCGCCGCCATTGCGCTATTCGGTCACCGATGAGGCGAAGACCATCGCCACCCTCACGCTGGATCGGGAAAAGGCAGACGAGTTCGCCATTGTCGACCACACTGCCGACCCTGGAAACTGGTAATATCTATTCATAGCCGCTCACGCGCATGAGCTTATTGGCATGGTGGCCACAGAATACTGTTGCCGTCGAGCAACAGTATTCTCGCCGATCAATGCAATTCGAAATTGCGTCTTGCGGAAAGAACACTCTCATGCGAGGTTATATTGTCGGCAACCCACATTGGAGGAGGCGTGAGATGACATATACTCTCTTGAACATGCGCACCCCTGGTGGATTCGTTGCTGTGCTCGGGATGCATCGGGCATCCTGCGTTGACCCATCGGGTTCACAAAGCGCCTAAACGCTGAGCGTCAACGGCTCGGCATTTCCCAACTGACCTAACGTTACCGGCCCACGGCGCGCACATTTGCGTCTAAGCCCAAATCAACATTTAGAGGACCCGATCGCGTCGCAGCGTCGGGATGAACACATGCGTGAAACATCATTTCCGGTCGTCGGCACCCTGCCGGCAGCCCTCGACGAACTGTGCCGCACGTTCGGCATCTGGAAAACGACCATCGGCCTCGTTCGGGCAGCCTGGCGGCAGCACAGACTGATCAACCAGACGACCGGTCTCTCCAACCGGATGCGCCGCGATATCGGGCTTCCCGAAACCGGAGAACCGCCCGACGATCCCTGGATCGCTGTATGGGCATCGCCTCGGTGGGCTCCGGCCGTTCGGATCAACTGAGGTGAAAGCACAACCGTCAAGCCCGTCGGGAAGAGACGGTTGTGCCGCCATTGCAGCACGGGCACGACGCCAGTCGTGCCCGTGACCTGCTCGATACGCAGCGACGGAGACAACCGCCGAAGGCGGCGTCAAACTCTGCGTCTTCTGTTTCCGGCCATCCCAACGACGTGGGAAGCCGGGTTGCCGATCGGCCGCGCAGGTTGACGGCTGCAAATTGCGGAGCAGAACCTGGTTGGGATAACACCGCGTTCGCGGCCAATTACCTGATGAGTCATTGCCTTGGGCGTCGATATGGCGAACTTATTTGCCAACCGGCCCGCCGACAGATGTTTGGCGGCGGAGCTGTACTCCCGTGGAAGAATGAAGGGCAGAAATGAACCAGGCGCTCGCACTCATCGCAATTGTTGTCCGCGACTATGACGAAGCGATTGATTTCTATGTAAACAAGCTGGGTTTCGCTCTGGTCGAGGACACCTATCAACCTGAGCAGGACAAGCGTTGGGTCGTCGTCAAGCCTGTTGGCGACGGCAACACCTCCTTGCTTCTCGCACGCGCGTCTACTGCCCATCAGGAAAGCTACGTCGGCGACCAGGCGGGTGGACGGGTCTTTCTCTTCCTGCGCACGGACGACTTCTGGCGCGACTACAACAATCTGGTGAAGCGAGGCGTTGAATTCGCACGGGAACCCAAGGAAGCGTCCTACGGTATCGTCGCGGTCTTCAAGGATCTCTATGGCAATCTCTGGGATCTTGTGCAGTTTACCGATGGCAGGGCCTGAGGACGCTAGTCTTTCAGAGGCCTCGACAGCGCCGGCAGCCGTTGTCGTTCTTCTTCACGCTGGCCATTGTTCCTGTACCGCGTCCGCTGTCTGCGCCCGCGGAGCAATTGGCACCCACGCCGATTCCACCTGGCTGCCGCTCTTTCCCGCCCGGACGTCGCCCGGTGATTTACGGCTCAAATCGGACCTAAGCTGGTGGACTTGACTCACATATAGCTCGGCGGTTATTGATTTAATCCATAGCCAACGAGTTATTGAATTGTGACGCCGCAGCCCCACGAGATTCTGTTCAAAACGCTTGCCGATCCGACGCGACGGGCGATTTTCGAGCGGCTATGCCGCGACGGCGACCAGACGGTCGGGGCGCTGACGGCTCACGCCGGGATCTCGCAACCGGCCGTTTCCAAACATCTCGGGGTCCTGAAGCGCGCCGGCCTGGTGCAAGATCGGCACGAAGGTCGCCTGACGCACTATAGCGCGCAGCTCGGCGCGCTTGACCCGCTGATCGGCTGGGCAAACCAGATGGCCGGGTTCTGGCAACATCGCTTCGACGACCTCGAAGATCTGCTCAAAAGGATGGATCAATGATCGAAACGTCAACCGAAACGCTCACCGTCGTCGTCGAACGGGAAGTGCCCTATCCGGCGGAGAAGATCTGGCGGGCTCTCACCCAACCGCATCTGATCGAGGAATGGCTGATGAAGAACGATTTCCGGCCGGATCGGGGGCACCGTTTCAATCTCACTGCCGACTGGGGCGCTGTCGACTGTCAGGTGCAGGCGGTCGAACCCAAAAAATCGCTGTCCTACACGTGGGATACCAAGGACCTGAAGAGCGTCGTCACCTGGACGCTCACCCCGACGGGTGCAGGGACACGCCTGCGCATGGAACAGTCGGGATTCCGGCCAGATCAGCAGCCGTATTACCGCGGTGCGACGGCCGGGTGGCCGAGATTCCTTTCGGCCCTTGAACAGGTTTTGGAGCGGCTAGACTGAAGATCAACCCCACGTTTCAAGTCCACGCCGCACGGATCGCCGATCCGTTCCGGCCGGTATTTTGAGGAGATACCCATGAACTGGAACAACTGGATTCGTCAAATTCACCGCTGGACGTCTCTTGTCTTCGCGGTGGTTGTCGCCGCCATCTTCATAGCCTTGGGAATAGGCAAGCAACCTGTCGAATGGGTCTATTTCCTGCCGCTGTTTCCGCTTGCCATCCTGGTTCCCACCGGTCTCTACATGTTCGTGCTGCCATATCTCGGCGAGCGGCACACCGCCGGATAGGAGCGTCTCGCCAACCCACCGCGCCCCTTAAGGTTTCGTTAAGCATAGCTTGAACGTGTCGATCGGATGGACTTGGGGACACGCACGGCTTCACCTAAGTACACGCTCCTCACCCGATGCTGGGTGATTTGATGGAGTGACATGATGTCAATGGAAAATGAGGCTGCCGCGCAAGCGCTGGCCCTCGATCGATCGGTCAGCGATGCCGAAATAAACATCGCCATCTCCCATGCGCAGAACGCCATCGAAGCCGCGGGCGAGACACAGTCCCCGGGACTGCGCCGCGCGATGCAGGTCAAGGATGCACTCGAGGGCGCGCTGCGGATCCGCGGCAGGGCCACCGGCCAGTGAACCGATGAACTCCGCAGGTTCGATGATTGTCGGTCAGTGCAACATCACTGCGCGCGCCCGATAAACCTCGCACCGTCAAACAGGATTTACGATGCAACTGATGTCCATGCCGGCTGTTGCCGGCATATCCTTGGGCGTTGCGATCGCCACAATCGTCTCCCGAAAGCACCGTGGAAAACCAGCCGGCGAAAGGATGCTCGTCTTCCTCGGAAGCTTTCTCGCGACGCTTCTCGTGCTGTTCGTTCTCAATTTCGCGATCTTCTGCTTGCAGCAGCCTTAAAGCGCGCCGCGATCTCCAGGATTCGCTTGCTGCGCTTTAAGCTCTTGCTTTTGCGCATGTCGTGATCGCAAAAACGCTGCACGCTTTTGCGCGACACGCCTTGACCCGTGTCCGGGCGAAGCTTCCGATGTGTTCCAGTTACGCAACCGCCCGCAACGCCGGATCGGGGATAGGCACCGCGGCCATCAATGCCCGGGTGTAAGCGTCCTTCGGATCTTCGAACACGGCCCGGCGTGTGCCCATCTCGACGATGCGGCCCGCACGCATCACGGCGACGTGGTGCGACATGCGCTCGATCACGGCCATGTCGTGCGAGACGAAGAGGTATGCGAGCCCCATCGTCTCCTGCAGTTCCAGCATCAGGTCCAGCACGCGGGCGCGCACCGACACGTCGAGCGCGGCAACGCTTTCGTCGGCGACGATCAGTTTCGGGTTCACGGCAAGTGCCCGGGCAATGCAGATGCGCTGGCGCTGGCCGCCGGAAAATTCGTGCGGATAGCGGCTGGCGGCATCCGGCCCGAGCCCGACGCGCCGCAGGAGATCGGCAACCCGGTCTTCCCGCTCGCCCCTGTTGCCGATACCGTGGATGATGAGCGGCTCGGCGATTGCCGCGCCCACTGCCATCCGAGGATCGAGCGAGGCATAGGGATCTTGAAAAATCATCTGCGCCGAGCGCCGGACCGGCCGCATCTGGCGCTGACCTAGCGGGCCGATGTTGCAACCGTCGACAAGCACCTCACCGCTGAATGGCACGAGGCCGAGCACCGCCTTGCCGGTTGTCGACTTGCCCGATCCGCTTTCGCCGACGAGCCCCAATGTCTGGCCCGGCAGGATCTCGAAGGACACATCGCTGACAGCCGCCTGACCCGAATTGCCCTTCGAAAACCAGCTTGCCTTCTTGCCATAATGGACTTCGAGGCCGCGGACCGCCAACACGGGGCTTGTCGCTTTCTCGGCGGTAACCATGGGTTCCGCCCCCACACGCGGTGGGGCATCCGTGCCGGCATGGGCGCCAAGCCTCGGCACCGCTGCCAGAAGCTCACGGGTGTAGGGTGCCCGTGGCGCCTGGAAGATCGGCAGCACCCCGCCCTGCTCGACGACCCGTCCCTGCTGCATGATGACAACGCGGTCGGCCATCTGCGCCACCACGCCCATGTCATGGGTGATGAGAATGATCGAGGCGCCGAATTCCTGCTTCAGCTCCTTCATCAGCTTCAGGATCTGCGCCTGCACCGTGACGTCAAGCGCCGTCGTTGGTTCGTCAGCGATCAATACTTTCGGTCGGCAGGACAGTGCCATGGCGATCATCACGCGCTGGCGCATGCCGCCGGAGAGTTCGTGCGGATATTGGGCCAAACGCCGTCCCGGCTCGGTGATGTGCACGGCATCGAGCATGCGCAGCGCCACGGCCTCGGCCGAAACACCTTCCGATCCCTGGTGTTCGCGGATCGCCTCGGTCAGCTGCGCGCCGATCGACATGACAGGATTGAGCGATGTCATCGGCTCCTGAAACACCATGGCGACATCGCCACCGCGCACGCTGCGCATCGCGGCGTTCGAAAGACGCGAAAGCTCGCGCCCTTCGAGCTGGATGCTGCCGGAAGCGATGCGCAGCGAGGCATTTGGCAACAGCCCCATGATTGCCAGCGACGTCACGGACTTTCCCGATCCGCTCTCGCCGGCAATACACAGCGTCTCGCCGAGCTTCAGGTCGAAACTGACCTCGTCGAGCACACGTTTGGCGCCTTCGGGCGTTCTTGCATCGACACACAGCCTGTCGACACTGAGAACCGGCGGGAATGCGAATTGGGATGGTGTCACGAAAAGACGATCCTCGGGAAGTAGAACGACACGACCCAGTTCGGGGCGTCGACGATCTCGCTGATCCTGAGATCGCCGCAGACCGAGCAGAGCAGATAGGCGTCGACCGGGCTCAAGCCGTGCTCGGCACCGAGCAGGTCGATCATCCGCATCAGGCTTTCGCGCGCACCGGTCATCAGATCGGGGCCGATGCCGGTGGTGACCTCGTAGCCGGCACCGTCGAGATGGCGCGTCACCGGTTCGCGCGTGGTGAAACGCGGGCTCTGCAGGCGCGCATCCTTGACCAGCTCGATGGTCGCCTCGACTTCCATCTGGCTCTCGATGGCGGTGCCGCAGACTTCGCCGTCGCCTTGTGCCGCGTGGGTATCGCCGATCGAAAACAGCGCACCCTCGACCTCGACAGGCAGATAGAGCGTGACGCCTGATGTCAGGTCGCGAATATCGAGGTTGCCGCCGACGCGACGCGGCGGCACGACGGAATGAAGGCCGGGTTCGGCGGGGGCCACGCCGATCGTGCCGGCAAAGGGCTTCAACGGGACACGTCCGCCGGGGCCATAAAGCGAGGGCGCCATGGTGCTGGCGTCATAGGACCACATGTGCAATGCCGGCTCGGTGAACTGATCGGCAAGCAGTCCGAAGCCCGGAATGTTGGCGGTCCAGCCGACGCCCGAGGGAATGAAGCGGCGGATCGTCACCTTGAGCGCGTCGCCGGGTGCAGCACCTTCGACATAGACGGGGCCTGTCACCGGATTGATCCTGTCGAAATCGAGTGCTGCCAGTGTCTCGAGCGTCGATCCCGCACCCAATTGTCCGCCCGACGAATCCAGGCACTCGAAATGAATGGTCTCGCCCGGCTTGGCGATCAATGTCGGTTCAAAGTCGCGGTTCCAGCCGAAATGGTGTTTGGCGCGGTGGATGGTATGGGTGCAGGCAACGCACATTTTCTTCTCCCCAGATGATTTGGGGCTCTCCGGATACAAGCCCCGGAGAGCCCAAGGGCTTATTGCTTCACGTAGATCGCGTCGTAGTTGATGACCCGGGTCGGATCGACGTAGATCTCCCCCGCACCGCCCATGCGCGGCGACTTGGCAACGACGCGGCGCTCATTGGTCACCGGCACCCAGGGCGCGTCCGCCATGATGTCGGTGAAGATCTTGCCCCATGCCGCCTGGCGCTCGGCAGCCTTGGCCGGATCCGACATGGAATCGGCAGCGACGGCACGGGCGTCGAGATCTTCATTGCAGTACCAGGACCAGTTCCAACCGCCCTGGACCGCACCCGAGCAACCGAGGATCGGACCGTAGAAATTGGACGGATCCGGGAAGTCGGCGATCCAGGCCATGCCGCCGGACCAGATCATCGGCGCTTCGCCTTCGGTGCCGCCAGCGGCGATGACATTGGCCTGGGCCAGCGCGCGAACCTCCGCCTTGATGCCGACCGCTGCCAGATCCTGCTGGATCGCCTGGGCGATGCGCGGCTGCGGATCGGTGTTGGTGGAATAGAGAATTGTCTCGAACCCATCGGGATGACCGGCCTCGGCCAGCAGCGCCTTGGCTTTCTCCACGTCGAAGGCGTAGCCGGTGAAACCCTTGTCGTAGCCCGGCATCAGTGGCGGCAGCGGCTGGTTGGCCGACGTCGCCCGGCCATTGAGGATGCGGGTGATGCGCTCCTTGTTGATCGCCATGTTGACCGCCTGGCGCACCTTGACGTCGTCGAAGGGCTTTACCTTGGTGTTGAGCGTCAGATAGCCGGTGTGCAACTGCTGGCCGTCGACGATGATCTCGGCGCCTTCCGGCGAATTCTTGATTTCGAGGAACTTTGCCGGCGGAATGCCGTCGCCGGCAATATCGACCTCGCCCTTCTGCAGCCGCAGCAATGCAACCAGCGGCTCCTGGCCGACCTCGACCGTGAACTTGTCGATACGCGGCATATCCTTGATGAAGTAATCCGGATTGCGCTCGAAGGTCAGGCTCTGACCGACGGTCCAATCCCTAAGGATGAAGGTGCCCGAGCCGACGGGTTTCTTGCCGAAATTGCCCGCAGCAGCCTCGACCGCTTCCTTCGGCACGACGGAAGCGAAGTTGACGGCAAGAACATGCAGGAAGGTCGCATCGGGACGAGACAGATGGAAGACGACTGTCGAGGCATCAGGCGCCTCGATGCCCTCGAGCGTCGTCGTCTTGCCGCCGGTCAGATCGTCAAATCCCTTGATCGCACCGAAGAAGCCAGCCCCCGGCCCTTGCGTCTTCGGATCGACCGCGCGCTCGATCGAGTACTTCACATCCGCGGCAACGATCTCGCGGCCGTTGGTGAACTTCGCGCCCTTGCGAAGCTTGAACGAGTAGGTCAGGCCATCGGGCGCGACCTCGTAGCTTTCGGCAAGCGACGGGACCAGCTCCGTGGTGCCGGGCGTATAGTCCATCAGGCGTGAAAACAGGCTCTTGATCATAGACCAATTGACCCAGTCGTAACCGATGGCCGGATCGAGTGTGGCGATGTCGTCCTTGTAGGTGATGACGATCTCGCCGCCCTGTTTCGGCGCGTCCTGCGCGAAAGCAGGCAAAGGCGCAAGAAGCAGCGCCGTCGCGACGGTTGAGTTTCGAAGCCAGCGTTTGAACATTTTTGTTCCCCTTTTTGGTTGCCGTACGGTTTAGCGGGCGCGAATGCGCGGATCGACGAGCGGCGCAAGAATGTCGGCAATGAGATTGCCGAGCACGATCGCGAGCGCCGAGACGAGCGTCACCCCCATGATGATTGGAATGTCGACCTGCTGGATCGCCTGCCAGGCGAGCTGGCCGATACCGGGCCAGCCATAGACGGCCTCGACGACGACGACGCCGCTCATGAACTGGCCGATATCGATACCGATCATGGCGATGATCGGCAGCAGCGCGTTGGGCAGCGCATGGCGAAAGACGATGCGGGCCGACGACAGGCCCTTTGCCCGGGCGGTGCGGACATAATCCTGGTTGAGCACGTCGATCATCGCCGAGCGCACCATGCGCGCATACCAGCCGGCACCGAGGACCCCGAGCGTCAGGGCGGGCAGCACCACATGGGCCGGCGTGCCGAAGCCGCTCATCGGGAACCAGGCGAGCGTCACTGCGAAAACGTAGAGCAGCAGCAGTGCCGCCACGAACTGCGGTGCAGAAACGCCGACGAAGGAGGCCATCATGACGAAGCGATCGACGAAGCCGCCACGGCGCACGGCGGCCAGCACGCCGAGAAATACGCCGAGCACGACCTCGACGGCAATTCCGGCCGCCATCAGGATCAGCGTTGCCGGCAGCCGCGCGGCAATCAGCGCGCCGACATCGGTCTTCTGCGCGTAGGACCGGCCGAGGTCGCCCTGAAACAGGCCTTGCAGGTAATTCCAGAACTGAGCGAGCAGGGGCTGGTCGAGGCCGAGTTCGCGCCGGATGTTGGCCACCGTCTGCGCTGTGGCGCTGCGCCCGGCGATCATGCGGGCGGGGTCGGCCGGAAGCGCATAGAGCAGCAGAAAGGTGATGACTGCCACGCCGAGAAGGATCAGCGCGGTCTGCACCAGACGGCGAAGGAGCAGGAAAACCATGTCAGCCCCTTCCCCGCTGCGTCGGGTCGAGAATGTCGCGCAGCGCGTCGCCGACCAGATTGAAGGAGAGCGCGGTCAGAAGAATGACGGCACCGGGAATGAAGACGAGCCAGGGAGCGGCCTGGAAGTAGCTCTGGCTTTCGAAGATGATGTTGCCCCAGGACGGTGTCGGCGGCTGCACGCCGATGCCGAGGAAGGAGAGCGTCGCTTCGAGCAGCACGGTCGTCGCAATGCCGAGCGTTCCCCAGACGATCGCCGTCGGCACCAGATGCGGCAGGATATGGTGAAACAGGATGCGACCATGCCCGGCGCCGAGCGACCGCTCGGCCAGGATGAAGTCGCGCTCCACCAGCCCGCGCGTTTCGGTATAGACGATGCGCGCCACCTGTACCCAATTGACGAGCGCAATGACCATGGCGACGATCCAGAGGCTCGGTCGCAGCAGCGCTGCAAGAACGATGGCCAAAAGCAGGGCCGGAAAGGCCATCATCAGATCGGTAAAGCGCATCAGCGCGCCGCCGACGATGCCGCGCATGTAGCCGGACAGGATGCCGATCAGAAGCCCGATCACCACCGCGATGCCGTTGGCGACAAGGCCGATGACGAGCGAGGTCCGTGCACCGTAGAGAAGCCGCGAGAACAGATCGCGCCCGAGCGTGTCGGTGCCGAGAAGGAACTGTGCGCTCGGCGGAAGCGGTGCCCCCTCCAGCGTCAACCCGTCGAACATCTGTTCATCCGGGCTGTAGGGCGCGATCAAGGGTGCAGCGACCGCAAGGAACACCAGAAGGGCAACGACGATCAGGCCGAACAATGCTGCCGGCTGCCGGACCATGGCTTTGACTGCCCGCATCAGCCTGCCTCCGGCAGCGGCTCGGCGCCGCCAAGGATCGAGGCTGCGACCTGCTCCATCGACAGCCGGCGCTGCATCGCGCAGTTGCGCAGGATCCGATAGGCCTGCTCTTCATCCAGCTTGCGGGCGTTGCCGATCTTCTGCACCGCGGCATGGACCAGCGGGCGCATGCGAACCCGCTCTTCCAGATGCGCGATCCTTTCGGTCACTGCCTTGCGCTCGCGATGAATGGCAAGCGCCATAACCAACGCGGGATAGACGGCCGAAGATGCCAGGGGCTTGGCGATGATGGCCGAGGCACCCTGCCCCATCGCCCAGGCCACCCGGCCAGGGGCTTCGGACCCGAGCAGGGCAACGAGGGGGCGCGGCGCCCGTTCGTCGGTCCAGGGCAGCAGCCCGGTCCAACCCTGATCGGCATCGACGAGAATGAGGTCGGGCAGGTTGTCGGCGTCGAGCGGCGTCCATTGAACATGAACGTGAAAGCCGAAGAGCTTCAGCTGGCGGGTGAGCCGCTCCGTCGTTGAGTCCTCGCGATGGAGGATCGTGGCACGCCAGCCGGCAAAGTTCGGTGTTTCCCTCATGAGACGATCCGGAGCTGGGGTGGCTTGCGCGTCCGCCGGCCTGTCAGATACGGGTCCGCGACGATGGCGGGCTCGGAGGCGATGATATCGAAGCCACCCTCGTCGTTGATGCACCCGAGATGGAAGGGAAGTGCTGCGTGGCGGGTTTCCGGGTCGATCCTGAGCGGGCCGAGAACGGTCGAACGGGGTGCTGTGCAAAGCAGGCTGGAGACCGCCACCGGGTCGTCGGTGCCGGCATCGATGATCGCCTCGGCGCAGAGCTTGACCGATGCATAGGCGCTGGCAAAGACGCTGGAAATCCGGCGCGACGAGCCGAAACGCGCGCTGACCTCAGCCTTGAATGCGGCGTTTTCGGCGGATGCCACCGTGTCGAAATAGGCGGCTGCGCAGAGCTGCCCGGTCGCCACGCCGAGGCCGATATCGGTCAGCTCGCACTCCTGCAGATCGCAGCTGACCACCGGGCAGTTTTCCGGGCGGAAGGCCGGATCGCGTTCACTGAGCGCCCTGATCGCCGCATGGAAGGCATAACTCGACGGGCCGACGAGATTGTTGAGGATGAAGCTCGGCCGCCGTTGCTCGATTTCGGCAACGATGCGCTCGACCGCGGTTTCCTCGAGCGGCAGATAGCGCTCACCGAGTACCGATCCCCCCGCCTCCTCGATCAGCTCGCGGGCGAGGCGGTTCATCTCCCAGCCCCAGACGTAGTTGGCCCCGACGAGATAGGGACGGAGGCCAAAGCGCGGCAGCAGATAGTCGAGCAGCGGCAGCAGATGCTGGTTCGGACAGCCGCCGGTATAGACGACGTTGTCATTGGCCTCGAACCCCTCATAGGGGCACATGTACCAGAGCAGCCCGTCATGCTTCTCGACGAGCGGAATGACTTCCTTGCGCGCCAGCGACGTGATCGTGCCGACGATGTGCCGGCAGCCCTGGTCGCGCAGCAGCGAGCGCGCGCCTTCGAGGTACCGATCGATGTTGGCGTGGGGATCGACGAAGACGGGTTCGATGCGCCCGGGGTAGCGCGCCGCAATCTCCTCGATGGCCAGCTCGGCGCCATCGCGGCAGTCGCGCCCCATCGTCCCGTAGGGGCCGGTCGTCGAATACAGGATACCGATCTTCACCGCGTCGCGCATGGACCTGCCAAAAACCAAAAACCCCATGACGCTTATCCCATCGGAGATGGGGCATCATGGGGCGAAACTGCCCGTCGACCATAAGGGTCATGTGAATTGGATTGAACTGCTCAATCCGCGAGCATGATTAAGATACGGGCAGCAGACCTCTGTCAAGCAAGGATTGACAAGGAGACGGCTCCCTGTGCGCAACTTTGCGCATTCTGGCAGACCGAACGCAGCAACAAAGCTTGGCTTCCTCGCGCTGCCCTTGCCGGCAGGACGCAGCGCATCGAAACGGGCAACCGGCCCGCGAACGGGCCGGTCGAATTCGGTTGGATGGTTAGAACTTCCGGCTGATGGCAATCTTGAAGTTTCGCCCGGGCATCGCCGAAATACCGTCGCTGAGATAGGGCTCGTAGTATTTGTCGAAGATGTTGTCGACCGCCAGATGCACTTCGCCGCCCTGCATGAGGCCCGATGTCGGTGTCCAGTCGAGGAAGAGGCCGTGCACCGCGTAACCGGCACTCGGCGGGCGGGCATAGGTCTGTCCGCCCTGATTGTAGGGCGTGCGGTTCTGGTCGTCGACGAAGGTGCCCGTCCAGCCGAAAGCGAGGTCCTGGTCCGGCACCTTGATGCCGGCGGTGGCGATGACGGTCAAAGGCGCCAGATCGTTGATATAGGTATCGGGACCCCAGATGTTGTTGACGGCTCCGGTCCGCTCGCCCGTCATCCAGGACACGCCGAGATCGGCGAACATGCGCTCGGTCTCGTAGTGCGATTGCAGCTCGATGCCGCGGATGTCGTAAGACGGTGTGTTCCAGTAGAACGGGACGTTGCCCGTCACACCGGCGAGGTTGGCTGTGCCGAACCGGCGCGTCACCGGGTTGGAGACGTGGTTGTTGTAGGCCGAAATGCGCGTCGAGAGCATGTCGCCGGTCGTCAGCACATCGTTGAAGCTCATGTCGACGCCGATGTTGAAGGTGCTGTTGCGCTCGACTTCCAGATCGCGGCTGGTGCCGGAGGCCTTGGTCTGCAGGCTTTGCGTCGAGTAGATCTCGTCGATGTTGGGAACCCGCATCGCGTAGGCCCAATCGGCAAAGAACCGCATCGAGGGCGTTGCTTCCCAGGACAGGCTGATCGCCGGCGTCACGCCCTGATGCGTGACGGCCGAATAGTCGTGTCCGGCCAGCGGGTTGTTGAAGCGCGGTGCTTCGTTCGGCACACCCTTGGAGCGCACGTGGTCAAAACGCAGGCCCGGTGTCACGGTCAAGGTATCCGTCAGCTCGATTCTGTCGCGAAGGAAGGCGGCGAAGGTCTTCTGGGTGCCTTCCGGCATGAACCACGGCGCGTAGTAGCCGTAGTTGTACTGCGCCTGGGTGCGGTTGGCGACATCGTACATCCAGATATCGCGATCATGATCGAAGTACTGGACGCCATAGTTCAGGCTGTGCGACAGGCCAGCCAGCGTGAAGTTGGATGTATTTTCAGCCTCGAACTTGATGTCCGTATAGGCCGCATCGTTCTCGAAGCCGCCGGTCGATGCGCTCGGATTGAGCCCGGGAATATTCGGCCGCGTCGCGTGCTGGCTGGTCGACGAGAAGCTTGCCATCATGCGGTAGTTCACCAGGTCGCTGTCGCCGGTGTAGCTGTAGTTCAGCGTCGAGGTGAAATCCTCGATCTCGCGCCAGGTGAGCAGGCGGCGCATCGCTTCCTTGTAGCCATAGCGGGCGATGTTGAACTCCGACGGTGCCGACTGGCCGCGGATGGCGGCCACCGGGCCCCAATTGTCGTTCTGACCGTAGGCGACCGTACCCCTGATCTCGTGCCCGTCGTACTCGGCACCGACATTGGCAAGCAAGGTCGTGAGCTTCGAGTTGGAATAGTTGTAGATCTCGCCGCCACCGACGCGCATGTCATCGCTCTTGCGCCATGTCGCCGCCAGCAGGCCGTCATAGGTCACCGGACCGCCGAAATCCGACTTGCCGTAGAGCGCGCCGGTTTCCAGGAACTGCTTGTTGGCGCTCTGGAAACCGGACTTCGCCCAGATACCCCATTCTTCGCCGGGCCGCAGCATGTCGGCCGCATCCTTGGTTTCCATCAGCACGGTGCCGCCGAAACCGCCATTGCCGTAGCGCACCGAGGTCGCGCCTTTTTCGATCTCCACGCGCTTGAGCAGCTCAGGCTCGATAAAGACGGTGCCCTGGTCGTATTTCTCGAAGTTCTTCGGCGCGCCGTCGAGAATGATCCTGACGTCGGATTGCCTGGCGAAGCCACGGATGGCGAGCGTCTGTCCTTCGATGCGCACGCCACCGCCCATCGACACGCCGGGGGTTTTCTGCAGCAACTCCGGAAGGCTCGAGGCCTGCGCCTTCTCGATGTCTTCGGCATCGAGAACAGCGACATTCGGCGCGCGATCGCCGCGCTTGGCATCACCGCGAACGACGATCGGCGCCAGCTTTGTGCCATCGCCTTCGACCGGTGCCGCTGCTTCCGTCGCGCCCATCAGCTTCACCGTCGAGCCGCCAACAAAACGATACTGGACGTCGGTTCCACTCAGCAAGCGCGACAGCGCCTCCTCGGCCGTCATCTCGCCGGAAAGACCGGCCGTGCTCACGCCCGACGCGACCGAGCTGTCGAACACGACCTGAAGCTTCAGCTGCGTCGCCAGGCGGTTGACGGCGGCGGTCAGCTTGCCGGCAGGCACGTCGACATGATGCACCGATGCATCCTGGGCGAAGGCACCGGTGGTCGCGAGGGCACACATCGTGCCTGCCCTAAGCAGGTTGAAAATTCCGGAGTGGCGGCGTCCGCCGGTCGCATTCGAATATGGCATGATGGTCCCAGACAATGAGAGATGGCCGAGAAGAGGCCGGGTCTGGTTTCTGGACGAACGAGGCGCCGTATCAGGGACACCTCGCCTGAAAATTTTTAGCGCAGGATCGTGACGTAGGGTCCGATCCGGGTGATTCTGACGCCGAAGGCATCGGCAAGACCCTGCAATGCCCTGACCGGATCTGAGAGATCGAAACTGCCGGAAACCCGTCTGGCGCCGACGGCGGCGTCGGCGATCAGGATCTTGCCCGGAACGTAGCGCCCGATTTCCTCAACGATGGACGCGATCGTGCGCTCCTCGAAGACCAGACGCCCCTCCCGCCAGGCCGCAGCGAAAAGCGGATCGATCGGTCTGACATCACCAAGCCTGCCGTCATGATTGTAGTTCACCTGCTCGTTGATCTCGACGCGGCGCGGCAGCGTCGCCGCGTCTGTTGCAACGGAAACCGCGTGTTCAAGCACCGTGACGCTGGTACCTTCGCCGGTCAGATTGACGTCGAATGCCGTCCCGAGCGCAGTCGTTGTGCCCGCTCCCGCCTCCACTACGAAGGGCCTGTTTCTATCAGCTGCGACCTGAACGAACGCCTCCCCGCGCAACAGCACGACCCGCCGCTCGCTCGCGGTGAACTCATACGCGACGGCCGATTGGGCGTTGAGCTGCAGCGTCGAGCCATCGGCGAGTGTGAGGATTGGTCTTTCGCCCTCGCCGGCGATGACGTCGGCCCGCATCCACATCGCGCCGTCGAGCGCGAGAAAACTACCGACACCGGCAACGACGATGGCTGCGAGCGAGACCAGGGTTTTTCGACGATTTCCCGGCGCCCTCGCCGCTCTTTGGGCGAACTCCGGCTCGCGCCGGATCAACAGCGTCGCATCGCCGACCGCCCGCCGGGCCCGCTCGAAAATCTCGGCATGCAGTGGGTCTTCGGCTCGCCACCGCTCGAAGGCGAGCCGCAGTTCTTCATCGCCGGGGTCTCCGGTCAGGCGGACGAGCCAGTCCACCGCCTGTTCGCGCACCCGTTTTTCAAGCGCCTTGCGACCGCGCTCAGGCGCGCCATCGCTTGGCGCGCGCCGTCCGTCGAGCGCCGTCACGACGCGTCCTCCAGCCTGTCGAGGCAGTGCAGGAAGGCCTTGCGCAGATGTCGGTCGACCATGTTGCGGCTGATACCGATGCGTATGGCGATTTCGTTCGAGGTGAGGTTGCCGATGCGGCTCGCAAGAAACACCCGCCTTCGCTGCAGCGACATCTCCATGATGGCGGCCTTCAGGATCGACAGCCGGCGGCGAAGATCGGTGTTGGCGTCGGGAGCGGCGATATCGCTGGCGACAGCCAGGGCCTCCTCTTCGCTGCCGGAGAAAAGCTTGAGCTCGAAGCGATCGCGCCGCAGCCAGTCGATGCCGAGGTTGGTACAGGCGCGGCGCAGAAACGCTCTCAGCGAAGACTTGCCTTCAAGCGACGTGCGCCGGTCCACCAGACGGACATAGAGTTCGTGCACGACATCGTTTGCCGTTGCCGGCGCGTGACCGCGCCGCCGCGTCATCGTGCAAAGCTCGTCGTAGTAGGTCACGATCGCGTCGTCGAGCATCAAATGCGAAGCGGATTTCTCTGACATGTCTGTTTTCAGGACCGATCCGGATCGGCCGGCGGGAAGAAGATGGACGGCAAGGCGCCCGCGAAAGTCCGGGGCCGGCGTTCATTAACCCGTCCTTGCAGCGCGCACAACAAATATGAGCATAATACTCATCTTTTATCGCTTCACGCAGGCGTCCGGTCCCGGTCGCATGGCTCGCCGACACACGTGGCCGGACCCACCCCTTACGGTTTCCTTATTCCCGAGCCCCGTCTTCCCCAGCGATTTTCTACGCGCGCTGGGGCTAGGTGTTGCTGCGACCAATCGGATGATCTGCCGGTACATCAGCGAAACGACGGCCAAGACGGTGCTCCAACGCCGCTGCCATGCTTGCGCCGCTTTCGGGTGGCTTGAGACGCCGGCCTCTTTCCTTCCCGGCGTTGCACTCGGAAGCGGTGCCGCGACGAGCAAACGACAAGATCCTATGACGAGTACCAGACGATGAAGATGAGAAACGCATTCAAGCTCGCGCCGAAGCAGAGCCGGAGATTACCGACCGAGTATTTCATCCTGGCGAATGTGCGTTTCGAAGGACAGGTTGTCGGATACCTCGCCGGGCGGCCGATCCGCGAAACCGCGACCGACGACAGCGGGGTTCGATATCGGTTCGTCGGCGTGGCCGCGCGCAACGCTGCCGGCGGACCGGACGTACAGTCGCTGCGCAAGGGCGAGTGGATCGTTCAACCGGGATTGGTCTATGCCAGTATCGACGACGATACCTCCGTCGCTCCTGCGGACCGAGCCGCCTGATAACCACCGGCCGGTGCCGGCCGCGGCGCTCGAAGAGGACCGCAATGTCTATGTAATCTTGGCAGATTAGCTCCGGGCCAGACAATTCGAACCCGGGATCAACCATGCCCTTCTGCAATACGCGCGGCGCCTTCGCCGTCATCGCCACCACCGCAGCCGTCGCTCTTACCGGTTGCGCCTCCACCGCTATGAAGAACTATATCGGCCAGCCGGTGGAATCGGTCATCATCGATTACGGCCCGCCGACGGCAGTGCTTGACCTCGGCTGGGATCAGCGCGCCTACCAGTGGCGCAAGATCTCCACCAACGTCGTTTCCGGTTCGACGAGCGGCGAGATTCGCGACACACGGCGCGGCCAACGCTATGAAGAGTTCGTGACGCCGGGCTATGTCGAGGAGCAGGAATGCTTCTATACGTTCTACGCCCGCAAACAGGGCGGCCGCTGGTATGTCACGAACTTCCGTCAACCGAAGCTTGAATGCGAGTGAGCGCTTCAACTTGGCTCTGATTTGAGAAATGATGCATTCGACACCGCGGTTACGGGCCTTCCGTAACCGCATTCAGGAGAAACCGGCATGCGCATCCTGCTGCTAGAGGACGAGCCCGAAATGGCATCGGCCCTGAAGGCCGCGCTCGAGCGCCGACAGGTGATTGTCGATCATGTTTCGACGCTCGCCGATGCCGAGGCCGTGGTCGAGCTCTGGTCCTACGACGTGATCGTGCTCGATCGCCGCCTCCCCGACGGCGAAGGCCTGAGCCTCATTCCCAAACTGCGTGCGTTGCGCGTCGAAGCGCCGATCATGATGCTAACGGCGCTTGGCGCTATCAACGACCGCGTCGCCGGTCTCGATGGCGGCGCCGACGACTATCTCGCCAAGCCGTTTGCGGTCGAGGAGCTGATGGCACGCCTTCGTGCACTCGGCCGTCGCCCCGTCACGCTCAAGTCCGACCAGATCATGATCGGCCGCCTGACCTACGATTTCCGCCATCGCGAAGCGGTCGTCGACGACAAGCCGCTCGACCTGTTGCGGCGGGAAAGACTGGCGTTGGAAGCGCTGATGCGGCGGCCGGGCCGCACGGTCCTGCGCGCCACGCTGGAAGATTCCGTCTACGCCATGGAAGACGAGATCGATTCCAATGCGCTCGATTCCCACCTCTCGCGGCTGAGACGAAAGCTCGACGAGGTCGCAGCCGGCGTCGAGATCAGGGCAATCCGCAACCTCGGCTATCTCTTGCGCGCCACGGCATGAGAAAGCCCCGCCCGCGTTCGCTTCAATGGGTCCTGGTCCGCCGCCTCATCCTGCTGCAGGCGGCGACCTTCGTCGCCTTCATCGGCCTGCTGGTTGCGATCCTGACGATTGCCCAGCCTCGGCTGATCATCGACAACGAGGCGGCCATCAAGCACCTG
The DNA here is from genome assembly GCF_001695865.1 of Ensifer sp. LC384. Lineage (NCBI taxonomy): Bacteria > Pseudomonadati > Pseudomonadota > Alphaproteobacteria > Hyphomicrobiales > Rhizobiaceae > Ensifer > Ensifer sp. LC384. Next base: position 128,670 of record NZ_MBST01000078.1, on the reverse strand, counting down.
TCCGAGGCCGTGGCGCGCACCGCAAACGGCGACCTCATCGTGCGCGACACCGAAGAGCTCCGCGCGTTCCGGGAAGATTTCCCCAATCTCTGGTTCGTCATCCGCGATACCGACGGGCATAGGGTCAAGCATGGCAGCATTCCCGCTGCCTATGAAGCGGCTGGCGGAGAGCTGTTGACGAATATCGGCCGCGCGACATTGCGGTTTGATCAGGGCGACCGGAGGCCGGAAGCCGCGCTCGCCAATGTCGACACCGACGTTGGCCGGGTGCAGATCCTTGCCTCCTCGATCTCGTCACGCGACGAGAACGATGGCCTCGAAGTCGAGATCAACGTGGATGTCGAGATGGCGAAGGATGCCAACGGCGATCCCGAATGGCTGCGCGTGCTGCCGGTCCTGGCGCTGCTTATCCTTTGCCTGCTGCTACCGATCATTCTGGTGATGGGCGTCGCCGCGCTGGTCACAACGCCGGCGGTCGTGCGACGGTCGCTTGCCGGTCTCGTTTCAACGGCAGACCAGGCGGGGCGGATCGATATCGACAATCGCGCGGTGCAGCTCGAAACGGCCCAGGTTCCGACCGAAATCGCGCCGATGGTCCATGCTTTCAACAACGCACTTTCCCGCCTGGACGAAGGCTACGATCAACGCAATCGGTTCCTGACTGACGCTGCCCACGAGTTGCGTACGCCGATCGCCATCCTTCGCACCCGTGCCGAACTGCTGCAGGAAGATCCGCAGAGTGCGCGGCTCCGTAAGGATATCGAGCGGTTGTCGCATCTGACCCAACAGCTTTTGGACCGTCAGGTGCTTGAGCACGGCGCGGGCACCCGCGAGGTCGTTGACCTCGTGGCATTGGCCAAAACGCTTGCTGCCGACTTCGCGCCGCTTGCTTTCGAAGCCGGCTACGAACTGGCCTTCGAGGCGAAAGCAACGCGGCCGGTGCCGGTCAGCATTCATGTACAGCAGGTCGAACAGGCGGTCGCCAATCTCCTGCGCAATGCCGTCGAGCATGGCGGCAACCGCGGAACGATCACCGTTCTGGTCGACGCCCGCGGCGGGATCGAAATCCATGACGAGGGCCCCGGCATTCCCCTAGACGAGTGCGAACGTGTCTTCGAGCCCTTCTATCGCCTGCGCCCGCGTTCGAGCGGTGCGGGCCTCGGGCTCAACCTGGCCCGCGAGATCGCCCGGCTGCATGGCGGCCGCATCGATATCCTTTACGGTTCGTGGTCCGGCGCGCGGATACGGCTGCAATTGCCAATGCTCGACGCAAATCATCCCGCGGCGCTCTTAACCGCCAACGTCTGAACAGGGCAGAGCGACGCGTGGAAAGCCGAACCGACACCGGCGGCTTGAAACAACTTTTCAGATCACTTTTCGCCTTGGCCCTTATCAAGGGTCGGCCGATGGTCCACATATGTCTCGGCGTTTCGAGGCCAGGCTTCTCCGGAGCTTCCGCTTCGAGAGCAGCAAGGCCGCCAAAACAGAGTGGAGAATTGCGATGCAGACTTCATCCGAGGCAATGGCCGGACCGCTGGATGACAGTGGCGCCCGTCCCATCGAAAGTAAGGGTATTCTCGACTGGCTGGTCACCGAGACCCGCGACCAGCGCTTCATCGACAATATCTTCGTGGATCTGTGCGAACGACTGGTCGAGGCCGGCGTTCCGCTTGCACGAGCCACCCTGCATTTCCGGATCCATCACCCGCAGTGGCTCGGCGCCCGTATCCTTTGGCGCAAGGGCCTGACCGAGGCCGATATCCGCATGTTCGACTATGGCGTCGAAGACACGACGCAGTATCTCAATAGCCCGCTATACGCCGTCAACAACGGCGCCAGCCAGGTTCGCAAGAACCTCGAGGCGGCAGCCGACGATGAGGTGCCGAACTCGCTCTATGACGAGCTGCGCGCCGACGGTCTTACCGACTACATCGCCTTGCCGCTGGAACACACGCTCGGCAAGCGCCATGTGGCGACCTTCGCCAGCGACCGAAAGGGCGGCTTCGAGGCAGCACATATCGAGGTTCTCACCGGTCTGTTGCCGGTTCTGGCCCTTGTCAGCGAAATCCGGCTGAAGAACCGGATGGCGCGAACGCTGCTGGAAACCTATGTCGGGCCGCATGCAAGCGAGCAGATCCTTGCCGGCGCGACGACGCGTGGGAGCGGTGTAACCGTCAGTGCCGCGATCCTGATCTGCGACCTTCGCGACTTTACCAAGCTGTCCGACCTCTGGCCGCGCGATGATGTGATCGAGTTACTCAACGGCTATTTCGATGCCATGTCCGAGCCGATCGAGCGACATGGCGGCGAGATCCTCAAATTCATGGGCGATGGCCTGCTGGCGATTTTTCCGCTCAGCAATCCGCAGGCCTGCGAAAACCTGCTCCAGGCAATCGGCGAGGCGGAGGCCGCAATCGCTGCGCTGAACCAGGAAAACCTGGCAAGAGGACGCGAAGCCCTGGGCTACGGCATCGGCGTTAACGTCGGCGATGTGATGTACGGCAATATCGGCTCCCGCCGTCGACTCGACTTCACGGTGATCGGACCGGCCGTCAACATCGCTTCACGTCTGGAAAACCTGACCAAGCAGGCGAAGCGCCCGGTGCTGCTGTCACGCGCCTTCGTCGAGTTGGCGGGACGCACGCGCGACATGGAGCATCTGGGCGCTTTTCCGGTGAAGGGTCTCGATGACCCGATCGAGGTCTTCGCATTTTCGTCGGGCACCGCGCAGGCGGCGGAATGATCGGATTGGACCTCGACCGGACGGCCTTCCCCTTGAGAAGGCCGCAGCCACTCACTTCAGTCGATCGTCCGCCCAGCGCGCGACGGTCTGCGCCATCGTTTTGAGATGATCCGCAGCCGAATAGCCGGAGATCGTCTTGCGCGGTTTGAGATCGTGGTCGCCATCCTCGAGCCATAGGAGTTCTATCGCGTCGGACAACAGGTATCCGGGAACCTCTCCACGCGTGCCGAATTCGTCGCGCGTGCCCTGGCAAATCAGCGTTGGCGTCTTCAGTTCCTCGAGATGTTTGGTGCGCAGCTGGTCGGGCTTTCCCGGTGGGTGGAAGGGATAGCCAAGGCAAAGCAAGCCGACGATTTTCTCTTCGGCATAGAGCTCGTCGGCAATCATGCTGGCGACGCGTCCACCCATCGATTTGCCGCCGATCAGCAAGGGGCCGGTCGCGTCAAGGGCCGCCACCGCGGCCCTGAACTCAGGATTTAGCGTTTCCGCGCGCGGTGGCGGTTTGCGGCCACCCGACCGACGCGCGGCCATGTAGCCGAATTCGAACCGGGCGACACGAAAGCCTTCAGCAGCAAGCGCTTTGGCAGAGGCCGCCATGGAGGCCGAATCCATCGGCGCCCCGGCGCCATGCGCCAGCAAGATGGTTACGGGCGCGTTCTGTGGCCCATCGAACAGCATGGTCTTCTCCATCTCGCTACCTTCTGGCCGAACCGCCACCAAATTGCAGAACTCCTCAAGGAGCACGCGCTTCACCGGAGGATTTCGAATACCCTCAGCAAGAAGCACAAACGGCAAACCGATCCGGCGGCTTGCGGCGACGCGTCGTCGTGCCTCCCCTAACCGCTCGACGCATGCATCTAACCAAGCGGACTTGGCGCGAATTGCGCCACCAATTCATGCCGATCACCCGGATAGGTCAATCTGACATGGGTAACCGGGGCGCGGCCGCTCCAGGTGCGCCGCTCGATGACGAGACAAGCCGCCCCTGTCGAAATGTCGAGTGCCTGCGCTGCACTGCGCCCTGCCGAAACGGCCCGGATGCGATGCTCGGCCGTGCTCCACGGCACCTTTCCCAGCAGCCAGGAACCGGGCGCCGACGTCTCGAAAAGCTCCGTCTCTGCCTCGGGAACGGCCGCCAGGCTGATAAGCCGCTCCTCGAAACAGAAGGGCCGGCCGCCTGCGAAATGCCGGCAGCTGACCTCAAGCAGTCTTGCAGACGGCGGCAGGTCAAGCCGACCGGCATCCCTTCCCTCGGCCTTGCGGATGCTGCGCTCATCCAGATGGAAACTGTAATCCAGCCCAAGGGACTGAACCTCCAGTTTGACATCGTGGATTTCCATGACCGCCGACTGCACATGCGGAAAGGTGACGTAGCTCCCGGACTTCCGTCGACGCTCGATCAGTCCACGTTTGACCAAATCCGTCAGCGCCTTGTTCACAGTCATGCGCGAGCAACCATATTGCTCGGTCAACTCGTGCTCGAACGGGATACGGTGGCCAGGCGGCCACGCGCCGGAGAGAATATGACCTTCCACATCCCCGAGGATTCTCTGGTGCAACGAAAGCGACTGAGGCTGGTTGCCCGTTTCGTCGGCTGGCTGATCGCTCGGAATGTTGGCACCCTCAATGGTTTGCTGTTGTCGGCAAGCTTAAACATTTCCCAGCTTCGCGACAGCCCTCCCCTCACCCTTTCCTGTTTTTCCACCAAAGCTTCCCAGCCGCCGGATCACCACGGGAACGCCGCCGCTTGCGTAATCAGCGCCAGCGCTTGTGGCCACGGACCCAAGTCCTCGCAATGCACCTGACGGCCGCGTGAAGGGCACTTGCCGGGTTCCACCCAACCGCCAACCTCGCTCCAGCGGCGGCCACCGCCCGACACCGGCCGGTGGCTGCTCCGCGGTCCCACGCCGGGCGTCGCCTGCCGGCGACCATCTAACACATTGTATTTTATGGAATTTTTTTCCGCTTCGAATCTCGTTTCGAGGCGGAATGTTCGTTGCGTCGCCGAGCTGGCTCAAGATCGTTCTTGAGCAGGAAACGCGTATGGGCAGTTGACAGCTGTCAACGTTGACGGCCCAGCGTATCGGCGCGCTGCAAAGAGCGGCGCCACAGGCCACTGCTTCACGCCAAGCAGACACAACTAAGCCAAGTCCAACGGCATGCCGGACGAAGTTGCGCAGCGGTTTTGGGATAACGACTTGTCCAAAAACAAGAGCTTAATGCGCAGCAAGCGTGATCTGAAAGATCGCGACGCGTTTGCCGTGGAAGCGAGGTTCGCTTCAGACCATACGCCGCGGTGGCGTCAACCACCGCGCGTCTTTGGCGGCAGCGTTCGTATCAGTAAAACAGATGCCAAGGCGTTAGAAAGGCGCGAACCCATTCCTGGTCGCGCTCCCGTTCGAGATCGTTCGCCGGCTCATGAGGCGTCAATTCGATGCGCGGCTTAACCGACTGTACGACGGCCTTCGGCGCTGGTGGCTCGAGGTAACCAAGTGTCATCCCGCCGAGATAGAACATGCTGCATCCCTTCCAGTCCGCCCGACACCATCGTCGTTGCACCACGATCTTGCCACAATTCACCTCCCTGTCAATAGTACACTAAATCCATATTCTAATAGCGGACATCTGGAGCCGGTGGGCGAGGCAGCCGAGGCAACGTCCTTTGCCGCGTCATCTCCAAAAGAAGCACGCGTGCCGCTCGCGAGGCGTTACATTTTTGGTGTTGGAATCGCATCCCCATGACAACAGTCTGGTCGGCCATCACATGAGTTGTCCGCGGACAACTGGTGCCGGCTGCGCACCCTCCCCGCTCATCGAGGCGACAAGACAGCCGTTCGGCTATCCATTTGTACATTCACGCCGAATCGGATCATAGTGCATCTGCGCATATTGCCCCAATATGACAATTTTTGCGCAGTTTTTGGAGAACTCGATGTTGCAGCAGAAAATTCAGGGCCTCGATGTGCAGGAGCATTTGCCAACGCTCCTGGCTGCCGATGCCTTGGAACTCGCGCACCAACTCCAGCAGCATCAGAAGAAAATCTTCCCGCCGCAAGCACAAAAGACATTACGCCTTTTCAGCCCAGCTGAGGCGGCAGCCTTCATCGGGATCGCGGAAGGCTACTTACGCCAGATCGCATCGGAGGGTCATGGCCCCGAGCCGTTGTCAAACGGGCGCCGCATGTATGCGATCTCTGACATCGAGCGCATTCGCCGCGTTCTGGACGAAGGCGGCAAGTCGGGAAAATACATTCCGCATCGTCGCGGCGACGAGAGGCTGCAGGTCATCTCGGTGATGAACTTCAAGGGCGGATCGGCGAAGACGACGACCTCGGCGCATCTTGCACAATATCTCGCGCTTCGAGGCTACCGGACGCTGGCGATCGATCTCGACCCGCAGGCGTCGCTTTCGGCCCTGTTCGGTCATCAGCCAGAGATGGACGTCGGCGAAGCGGAAACGCTCTACGGCGCCATTCGCTACGAAAACCCGCGACCGATCGCAGAGATTGTCCGTTCCACCCATCTGCCCAACCTGCATCTGATCCCCGGCAACCTCGAACTCATGGAGTTCGAGCACGAAACGCCGAAGGCCATGACCAGTGGCTCGGCGGAAACCATGTTTTTCGCGCGTATCGGCGATGTGCTTGCCGATATCGAGAGCTTTTACGACATCGTCATCATCGATTGCCCGCCGCAGCTCGGCTTTCTCACCATGTCGGCGCTGTGCGCGGCGACATCGGTGCTGATCACCGTGCACCCGCAGATGCTCGACGTCATGTCCATGTCCCAGTTTCTCTCAATGACCAGCGAGTTGATGCGCGTCGTCGAGAATGCCGGCGGCCGCACGAGCTACGACTGGATGCGCTACCTCGTGACCCGGTTCGAGCCGAATGACGGCCCGCAAAGCCAGATGACCGGTTTCATGCGGTCGATCTTCGGCAATCGCATGCTGCACAACGCCATGGTCAAATCGACGGCCGTGTCCGACGCCGGCGTGACAAAGCAAACACTCTATGAGGTGGAACGCTCGCAATTTGTCCGCGGCACCTACGACCGCGCGATGGATTCCCTGACGCTCGTCAATGGCGAGATCGAGGAACTCCTGCGCAAAGTGTGGGAAAGGAAGTAAGCCTTGGCCCGCAAGAACCTGATCGGTGTTTCAGACAGCCATGCCACAAACGGCGAGGATGATCGTCCGCTTGCCGGACGGCCAATCGTTGGTCTCAATCCCGGCCAACGGCCATTGAGCCCGATCGGCGGCATCACTCGATCCCTGTCAAATATTACGCAGAAAGTGGAGCGCGCTCAGGAGCTGGAACGCCAGCTCGCCGAGGGCCTGGCAATTATCGAGCTCGATCCAGCGCTCGTCGATGCTTCCTTCGTCGCAGATCGCCTTGGCGTCGCAGCCGACGCCGAGCAGTCGCTTCTTCAACAGATCCGGGATCACGGACAACAGGTGCCTATCCTGGTTCGACCCCATCCAAGCGAAGACGGGCGCTACCAGGTCGCTTACGGTCACCGTCGTCTTGCCGCCACGCGTGAGCTTGGCAGCAAAGTCAGGGCTGTCGTTCGTGACCTCAGCGACGAACAGCTGGTGATCTCGCAAGGGCAGGAAAACAACGCCCGCACGGACTTGTCCTTCATCGAGCGGTCGCTGTTCGCCACCCGTCTCGAAGACCGCGAATTCTCGCGTGATGTCATCATGTCGGCGCTGGGCGTCGACAAGGCGGCCCTGTCGAAGATGATTGCCATTGTCCGCCGGCTGCCGGTCGTCGTTATTGAGGCGATCGGCGCCGCACCCTCCATCGGGCGGCGGCGCTGGACGGAACTCGCTGATTTCATGGCAAACGATGACAAGCTCGCCGGGGCCCATGAGTTCGTGCGTCGTTCCGAATTTCGAGCCCGGGAGAGCGATCAACGGTTTGAGACGCTGTTTTCCTTCCTGAGCACCGTCAAGGCCGGGAGCCAGGCGGTCGCTTGGGTAGCGCCGGATGATACGCGCCCCGTGCGCATCCGAGAAACAAACAGCGAAACCACGCTTTCCTTCAGCAAGAAGGCCGCGCCGGGTTTTGCAGATTTCGTGAGGCAGAGGCTCAAATCTCTGTACCTCGAATTTCAAGAGGAAACAGGAGACTAACAGAGCAAAAGAAAAAGGCTTCCGAACGACTAGCGCTGCGGAAACCCTTCTCTCGTGTAGCAACTAGAGAATCCCATTTCCGCGAATCACTGTCAAGCGTTTTTAGCGTCGTTTCGGCGAACGGACTTCTTTTGCCTTTGAAAAGGTGAAGAGAGATGGAGCGTGGAAATGTGACGACGCCCTTTGGGCGGCGCGCGATGACGCTTGGCATGTTCGCAAGCCAAGTCACCGCGAGCGAAATCGATTCGCATCAGCAGATCGATAAATGGAAACTGTTTCGTACCGTCTGCGAAGCAAAGGCTGTCGTCGGCGTGTCCGATCGGGCCTTAGCCGTGCTGAATGCGCTGCTCAGCTTCTACCCGAAGGTGGAGCTGACCTCCGGCAAAGGTTTGGTGGTATTCCCGTCAAACAACCAACTCGCGCTGCGCACCCATGGGATGGCGGGCACGACGCTGCGCCGGCATCTGGCAGCATTGGTGGACGCGGGCCTCATCCTTCGCAAGGATAGTCCCAATGGCAAGCGTTATGCACGCAGGGACAGCAAGGGCTCGATCGGCGATGCCTTCGGGTTCGATCTGTCGCCGCTGCTTGCACGCGCCCATGAACTGCAAACGGCCGCAGCCGCAGTCGCACTGGCCCGTCAGGAGGCGCAACTCGCTCGCGAGCGTCTCAGCCTTTGTCGTCGCGATCTAACCAAACTCATCGACGTGCTGCGTGAAACCGATGGAACTTCTGACTGGAGTGACTTTCAAAGTCGTTATCTGCTCGCCGTCGACATTCTTCCAAGAAAGCCTGGACTTGCTGAAATCGAGCCTGTGCTCAAGCAGCTCGACGCCTTGCGCGTGGAAGTGCTCAACCAATTGGAAAAACAGCTAAATCTTTCGAAAACGGCCACCAATGATAGCCAAAATGGTTGCCACATACAGAGTTCACATCCAGACTCTTCTACTGAATCTGAACCGGGCTTTGGAAGTGAAGCGGTGGCGAGTTTGAGCACGAGCCGGAGCAGCAGTGTCCCCGTTGTGCAGCCAAATCATCGGGAGGCAATTACAACGGATGCTGCCTCTCGAGCAGAAATGCCGAAGCTGATGCCGGGTGAAATGCGTCAATCTACCCAAGCTTTCCCGCTCTCGACCGTGCTGAAAGCTTGCCCTGACATCGTCGATTATGGTCCGGGCGGTAAGGTGCAGTCCTGGCGCGATCTGATGCTGGCTGCCGTTGTGGTCCGCTCGATGCTCAATGTCAGCCAGGGAGCGCATGATGAAGCCTGCAGGGTACTCGGTCCAGAAGTGGCCGCAGCCGTGCTCGCATGTATTCTGCAGCGCTCGCCGTACATCACGTCCGCCGGTGGTTACCTACGGGATCTGACACGGCGGTCTCTTCGGCAGGAATTTGCAGTTGGACCCATGATCATGGCGCTGTTGCGAGCCAATACCGGGGATCTTGCGTTAGCCAGCTGACCTACTGCATGTTTCCATAAATCGTAGTCCATTTATGGACAAAAACATGCAGCAATTCAAAGTGCTACAGCGACCTTTGCGCGTCTGATAAGACGCGCGGCGCTGTAGGACAACTCGACTGTTTCGACGGACGTTGACAGCTGTCAACTGCGCTTGGCTGCGCGCATCCGTCAGCAATTAACGCCGAGTGAGATGCAGCGAGGCGGACTGATGCCGAGCTCCGCCGGGGGAGAGCGAAGCACGGCGCGTCGATCAGCGTTGATTACCACGATAGACATTCTTGGATTTGCCTGCCTGTGGTGAGGACAGGGTGATCCCGGCAAGCCGTTGTTCCTGGCGAGTGTCAATAATGTAGTGCAAGCCAAATGGCCGATAATTTCCTCCACCGCGTTTCCCCGCTTGGAGCAACAAAATAGCGGCTTAACTGCGTGACGTTTTAATCCTCGTCCAACCAGCAACCTTCGCCGAACGGCAACTCTTGCAGGGACCGACCATCTCTCCGCAGAGCATGCAAAGTGGCAGTTGTTCTTGTCAAATTGCGCGATGCGATGCGGAGCATCGGGCGCTGAGTTGACAGCTGTCAACAGAAGCGCGCCTGGGTATGCCCTTCTTCGGTCGGCCACTGCATAGTTCCTTAAATCGGAATCGAATTAAGGAACTATGCAGCAAGTTTAAAGTGTTACAGCGTCCTTAGCGCATCATGTTTGACGCGCGGCGCTGTCGTGGAGGGCGGGTGCAGTGACGGTGGCATCGCCAAGGCTAGTATCCAATTGCAGCATCGATGCTGGTTGACAGCTGTCAACACGTGGGCCTCGGTCGGCACCCCGACCTACGATGCCATGCGGGTTATGGCTTCTTCCAGGACGTGTTGTCCTGGTCGCGATGCTGCCTGTCCTGACTATGGTCTTCGACGTCTAAAAGACTTCGCGGTTGCCTTTCGGCCTGTTATCGGAATGGAAAGGAAACGTTGCTATGTTGGTGACGCTGGCCTTCATGCGTTGCGAATGGCCTTCAAGAGCGTACAATGGCATGGTCAATTTCGTCGATTCGCGCCCAATTCGCGCTCAGTTGACACGCGGAGAAGGCCAGTTTGCTCCTCCGTATTGACCGATGCAGAAACCCGACGACAATCACCGCGGTATCCGCTAAAACGACACCTCTCATGTGTCGGAAGGAAAGCATGTGTTTTCTTCCGTTTGCCAGAAATAGCGTGTGATTGTAATGCGATACGACATCCCGGATTTGCTCCTGCAGACGCTGTTTTCCGCGACGATCGAAGTTGAAGATCGCCTTGCGCGGCTGGATGAGCGCGCCGGTCGCCATCCCGTTGCCGAGGGCTTTCGCGAGCGTGGTCAGTTCTTCGATGCGGCCGGTGCCCTCTGGGTCGCCGGCGAGTTGGTTCATGTCGAGGACCTGGTGCTGCATGACGCGCATATGGACGCCCGTGCGCCGACGCATGAGTTGACGATTGCGCACGCAGTCTTGCGCGCCCGCCGGAGGATCTGGCTTTCTGACCCGGATTGGGCGCTGTCGACCGCCGGCCTCGCTGTCCTTCGCGGAGAGCAAGGGGGTGGAGAGACACCACCCACGGAGATCGACCGGGACGTTTCGTCCGGGGCTGCGGATGAGGACGATGTCGTCGGTGACGGCGATGACGACGACAACCCGCTTTCCCTCGAGTTCGCGGAGATCGACGCGGCGATCGCGCGATCGCAGCGTTTGCTGGATGAACAAACCGGTGAGTTCGGCGACAGTGGGTTTGGCGGGCTGGAGCGCCCGTCCGCCTCAGAGCCCAAGGGGCAACTGGGGTTGCTTTTCGATGACGAATGGGACGAGGGCGCGCGGCTCGACGCGTGGCGATCCTTGATCTCGACGGCGGATCGACTGCCGGCCTGTCTCGGTGCCGCGATCCTCTTCGATGCCTGGGAGCAGATCGAGCCGCTTCGCAGGCAGCATTGGCTGGGCGGATTGCTCGTTGGCGCCTACCTGCGCGCGCGCGGCAAGGTGACGTCGCATTTGCTCTGCTTCCATACCGGCCTGAAGACAATCCGCCACGAGCGGCGTCGAGCGAAGGATCAGGAGGTGCGGCTTAGGGCGTTTCTGGAGGCGCTGGCTCTGACTGGCGAACTCGGCCTCAAGGAACTGGATCGACTGTTTCTTGCCAAGACCCAGATGGAAATGCGCGTGCGCGACCGTCGTTCAAACAGCAGCCTGCCAAGCCTGATCGAGCTTCTGCTGTCCCGGCCGATCGTTTCCGCCGGACTGGTGGCACGCCATGTCGGCGTCACCCAACGGGGTGCACTCAATCTGGTTCGGGAACTCGGGGCCAAGGAAATGACGGGCAGGGGGCGTTACCGCGGCTGGGGCATATTGTAGCCGGTCGCGCACTGAGGCGATTGACAGATACGCTGCCAATGCGCCGTCGCGCGTTGCGCCACTTGGCGATGCGACTCAACCTGTGCCGAGCGTCAAATATGACGCGCAAAGGACGCTGTAACGCTTGAAATCTGTTGCATAATTCTCTCCTTAAATCGTTTCCGATTTAAGGAATTATGCAGTAGCCCAGCAGGTTACGGATCGTTCGCATGAAAGCGCGCGCGCCCACCTCGATCAGCGCGTCGGGAAAGTCGTAGTCCGGATTGTGCAGGCGAGGGTGGTTCTCACCTGCCCCGAGAAAAAACATGGCCGAGGGGGCGACACGGCCAAAGAGGCCGAAATCTTCCGACGCTTTCATCGGCAGCGCCGTCGGGCCCGCATCCTGGCTGATCCCTTCCTCGCGAAGGGCGCGACGCAGTTCGTCGACGGCCAACGGTGCATTGCTGCAATGATGGAAGATGTCTTCGTAGCTGATTGACGGCGTGAGCCGACTTGCGGTCACGTGTTTGTGGACCAACACTTCGGCGCGCTGCATCAGGTCGCCCATACGGTCGTCGGTCAGGGTCCGCAGTGTTGCCCAGATCTCGGCATGGCCGGGGCTGATGCCGAAGGCGGGTTCGCCGAGGCGGGCATGGGTAACGGTAACGAGGGTGAAATCAGCATCCAGTGAGCCACCGCTGCCAAGCCCGGTCAGATCAGCCAGGAGGTGGGCCATGGCGAAAGTCGGCGCTATGCCGTCTTCGGGGCAGGACGCATGTGCCGTCTTGCCGGAGAGCGTGATCTTCATGCCGCGCGACGCGCAATTGACCGGCCCTTCGGCCAAGGCGACGTGACCGAGCGGCAGGCCGGGAAAATTATGCAGCGAGAACACGAAGTCCGGCTTCAGCGCCGCGAATTTCGGGTCGGCCAATACGGCCGCGGCACCGGCGCCGTTCTCTTCGGCGGGTTGGAACAGCAGGATCGCCCGTCCGCGTGCCGGCCTTTTGTGGGCGAGCCCTTTGGCCAGAGCCATCAGGATTGCCGTGTGGCCGTCATGTCCGCAGAGATGTCCCTTGCCGGCGATTTCGGATCGGTGGGGTACGGTGGAAAGCTCCTCGATCGGCAACGCGTCGAGTTCGGCGCGGATCATCACCGTCGGACCGTCGGCCACTCCCTGATAGATGGCAGCAACCCCGTGCCCGCCCAGGCCGGTGACGATCGCGTCCGGTTCGCTCGACTGCAGCGCCCGTGTCACCATCGCGGCTGTCTCGATCTCTTCGCCCGAAAGCTCCGGCTTGCGGTGAAGCTCGCGCCGAAACGTGATGATCTCGTCCAGTTCGCCACCATTCAAAAACATGCCCAACATCCCACAGCAGAAAGTTTGCCCGCGGCGCGCCGCCGATCGAGCTTTGATATTGGCAGGGAATGTGAAGGCGCGCTCCGGCTGTGTCCAGCTACGAAAATACAAAAGACGGGAGATGTTCGCGTCGCTACAGCGCCGCGCGTCGTACCAGACGCGCAAAGGTCGCTGTAGCACTTTGCATGCTGCATGTTTTCATCCTTAAATCGGATAGGATTTAAGGAAACAGGCAGTAGAGCGGCTGGTGCCGCCTGCCGGTCGGTCGACGTTCTCCACCGCCCTGGAGGACAGGCGGCAACACGGCGAACCTCCGGACTTTGCATTACCTTGACAAGGCGGCGTCCGTCGTCAGGCGCACCAGCATCTTGCCGTGGTTTGCGCCCTTGAAGAGGTCGATGAAGGCGGACGGCGCATTTTCGAGGCCATCGGCCACGGTTTCGCGGATCTTGACCTGTCCTGCTTTCAGCCAGCCGATCATATCGCGATTGAAATCCGCCGACAGGTCGAAATGGTCGGCGCCGATGAGACCTTGCAAACGAATGCGTTTTTCGATGGCGGCGAAGATGTTCGATGGCCCTGACTGCGGCTGTTCGGCATTGTAACCGGAGATCATTCCGCAGAGCACAAACCGCGCATTGACATTGGCGATCGCTAGCGCGGCTTCCAGATGGTTGCCGCCGACATTGTCGAAGTAGATGTCGATGCCTTCCGGGGCCGCCTGCGCCAGCGCCGCAACCAGATCCGGCGTTTCGCGGTAGTTGATGACGGCGTCGACGCCGACCTCGTCGATGAGCCACTTCGCCTTGTCGGCTGAACCAACCGAGGCAACGACACGCAAGCCTTTGCTCTTGGCGATCTGGGCGACGATGCTGCCGACCGCGCCGCTCGCCGCGGAAACGAAGATCGTTTCGCCCGCCTTGACCTCGGCGATCCGCATGAGCCCGGCATAGGCGGTGAGACCGGGAAAGCCGAGTGCGCTCAGATAGGTCTGCGGCGCGATGTCCGTGCCGGTGATCCTGGTTGCGCCACTTGCTGTGACGATGGCGTGATCGCGCCAGCCGGAGAAATGCACCACCCGATCACCAATGGAAAATGCCGGATCGTTCGAACGTTCGACGACGCCGACGGCGGCACCTTCCAGCGCTTCGCCGAGCTTGAAGGGAGGGATATAGGTTTCGCGATCGACCATGCGGCCACGCATATAGGGGTCGACCGACATCCAGGTGTTTCGCACAAGCAGCTGGCCGGGCGAGGGCGCTGCCAATGTCGTCTCGACAAGATCAAAATTATCGGGGGTCGGCAGGCCATGCGGCCGGCTCTTCAGGCGGATTTCGCGCGTGGTGGTGCTCATTGTCATTCCTTTCGTGAGGGAGGTTGATTGGGGAAGGAGGATCAGGAAGCCGTGGTGCGAATGCGGGTGCTGTATCCTGCGCCGAGCCCTTGCCCGAGTTCTACAGCGCCGCGCGTCAAATATGACGCGCAAAGGACGCTGTAAGGCTTTAAACTCGCTGCATAATTTTGTCCTTAAATCGGATCCGATTTAAGGAATTATGCAGTAAGGCGGTCGCGAGGTTGCGCAGATGGGCCGATCCCTCGCTGCGATAGAGCGCCAGATCTGCTTCCGCCATCCGAGGGTCGAAAGCCTCGCCAAACAGATCGGCTCGTTCGACGGCCGGCGTGGCATGGCTTTGCATGCCTGCCAGGTAGCGCTCTGCCAGTGACGCTGCGAAGGAGCGGTTGCCCGGATCGGCTGTTACGACGAGAACATGCATGGCGATCTCCTGTCTGCTGTATGACAGCTATACAACCAGCCAGTGAATCGATAAAAAAGTTCGATTTTTCGCTCAAAATGATCGAATGGATAGATGTATGTTGCCACGTATTTCCCTGGATCAATGGAAGGCGCTGGTCGCGGTCGTGGAGGCCGGAGGCTTCGCACAGGCGGCCGAAGCGCTGCACAAATCGCAATCGACGATCAGCTACGCGATCCGGCAGATTGAGGAGCGTCTGGGTGTTTCGGTGTTCGAGATCGAGGGCCGCAAGGCCCTGCTCACGCGCCAGGGCCATGTTCTCTACCGGCGCGGCAAATCGCTCGTCGATGAAGCGCTGAGGCTTGAGCGGGCGGCGAGGAACCTCGCCAAGGGTCAGGAGCAGGAACTCCGCCTCGCGGTCGAGGGGCTATTTCCCACCTGGCTCCTGCTGCGCTGTCTGGATCAGTTCGGGGCCGAATACCCGGAGACGCGCATCGAGTTCTTCGAAACGGTCATGGGCGGCACGGACGAACTGTTGCTCTCAGGCGCCGTCGACCTTGCCATCTGCGCCGATACTCTTCCGGCAGGCCATAGGGGCGAGGTACTGATGCGCTATCGGGCAATCGTCGCGGCCGCCCCGTTCCATCCGCTGCATCAGATCGGTCGCGAGTTGGCGATGGAGGATTTGAAGGGGCACCGCCATCTCGTCATCCGCGACAGCGGGCTTCAACGGGTGCGCCATGGTGTCTGGGACGTGACCGAGCAGAGGCTCACCGTCAGCCACAAATCGACATCCATCCGCGCCGCCTGCATGGGCATGGGCTTTGCCTGGTATCCGGAAGACTGGATCCGCGAAGAACTGGCCGCAGGCCAGCTCAAGCCCTTGCCGCTTAGGGAAGGGGCGGAGCGCTGGGGGGCGATGTATCTGGTCTATCCCGATCCGGACGGTGCGGGACCGGGTGCCCGCCGGTTGGGAGAAATCATCATGCACGAGGCACGGGGCATCGCGTAGGGCGCGGCCAATTGCCCCTGTCGAACAGCTATCTTCGGGCGCCGCCAACCAGCGAGATCGAACGTGCCGCCGCGGTCACCAGCGAGGCGAACCGCTCTTCCGTTTCTTCCGGCGTGTAGCGACTGCGCGACACGGCGATGTTGATCGCCCCGTAGGGCGTGCCGTTGGCATCCAGCACTGGTGCTGCGATCGACAGGTCGCCGTGGAAGTACTCCTCGAATGCGGTGGCGTAGCCCTTGGTCGCGGACTGCTTCAGCTTTTTCTTCAACGCGTCGATGTCCCATGTCGTGTGGGGCGTAAACGGGTAGAGATCCGACTTTTCCAGGATCGCGTGCGCGACCTCCTCCGGCAGTGCACAACGAACTCGGCGTGATGATCGGGATGATCCATGCCATGGTTCCGCTTGCCATTCTGACCATGCTGCCCGTGATGACCGGCATCGATCGCCGGCTGACGCAGGCGTCGGGGACGCTGGGCGCGACGCCTGCAAAGGGCTTCTGGCTCGTCTATTTCCCGCTTTCGCTTCCGGGTGCTGCGGCGTTCCTGTTTGCCTTCATCACGTCGTTCGATGAGCTGACGGTGGCGATCTTCGTCAGCGGCGGCATCAAGACGACCCTGCCGAAGCAGATGTGGGATGACATGATCCTTCAGCTCAACCCGACGCTCGCGGCGGTTTCGGTCGTCGTCTTCATCGTCGTGACAACACTTCTCCTGGCGGCGGAAAAACTCCGCCGCTCCTCCTGACACACCATCCGAGATCCTCCCATGACCGTATCTCTCGAAGGCTTCCTCGGAAGCTTCACGACCAAGGCTGCCCGCAAACCGGAGCAGGTGTTCGCCCGTTTCAACGGCGAGCCGATCACCTTTGCGACCCTCGACGCGATGTCGGGCGCGCTTGCCGCGGATCTCCGCCAGCGTGGGCTGAAAGCCGGCGATCGCGTCGCCGTCATGATGCGCAATTCGCCCGTCTCGCTTGCCGTCCTGTTCGGCCTTGCCAAGGCCGGTGTCGTCTGGGTGCCGCTCAATGCGCAACTGCGCGGCGAGGGCCTGCTCTACATCCTGGAACATTGCGAGCCGGGCGCCGTCATCTGCGACGCCGAGCTGGCAGAAACCATCGCCGAAAGCGGTGCCGCTTTGCCTGCCGGCGGGCTGGTTCTCGCCGGCGGGCAAGCCGGCCCGGGGTCGCTTGAGGCGATCCTGTCGTCGGGTGCTGCCTTTGCCGAAGGGCCGCCTGCCGCCGACGATCTGTTTGCGATCATGTACACTTCCGGGACGACAGGCCGGCCGAAGGGCGTGCTGGTCACCCACGGCATGATCCGCCTCGCCGGCGAGGCGGTGCGCACCCTTTCGGTGGCGGGCCCGGGCGATGTCTTCTTCGTCTGGGAGCCGCTCTACCATATCGGTGGCGCGCAGCTCATCGTGCTGCCGATCATCGAGGACCTGTCGCTCGCCATGGTCGACCGGTTCAGCGCCAGCCGCTTCTGGGACCAGGTGCGCAGCTACGGCGCCACCCACATCCACTATCTCGGCGGCATCCTGCAGATCCTGCTGAAGCAGCCGGAAAGCGAACTCGACCGCAAGCATCCGGTCCGCGTTGCCTGGGGCGGCGGTTGCCCGAAGGAGGTCTGGCCGCTGTTCAAGGAGCGCTTCGGCGTCGAGATGCGCGAGTGCTACGGCATGACGGAGGCCTCCAGCATCACCACCTGCAACGCCACCGGTGTCGTCGGCGCCGTCGGGCGGCCGATGCCCTGGTTCTCGGTCGATATCCTCAACGAAAAGGGCGAGCCGGTACCGGCTGGTGACAAGGGCGAGATCGTCGTGCGTTCCTCGCTGGAGGGTGCTTTGTTCAAGGGATATCTGCGCAATCCGGAGGCGACGGAAAAGACCCTTCGCAGCGGCGCGCTTCACACGGGCGATTCCGGTTCCTTCGATGCCGACGGTAATCTCTGGTTCCACGGCCGGCTCACCGACAGCGTCCGGTGCAAAGGCGAGAACGTTTCCGCTTGGGAAGTCGAGCATGTTGCCGCCGCCTACCCGGCGGTCGAGGATTGCGCCATGATCGGCGTCGCCGCCGACGTCGGCGAGCAGGACATCAAGCTCTTCGTCAAGCCCAAGCCGGGCAGCGCCATCGATCCGATCGACCTGTCGGGATGGCTGGCGCATCGACTCGCGCCCTACCAGAACCCGCGCTACATTGCCGTTGTCGACGACTTCGAGCGCACGCCGAGTCAGCGCATCATGAAACACCGGCTGCCCGCCGGTCTCGACAATTGCTGGGACCGGCTGGCGCGGCAATGAACCGTCACCAATGAGAGGAGACGCGCAGATGCAACAGTCCGGAGACATCCTGCTTGTCGGCTGCGGCAACATGGGCTTCGCCCTGCTCGAAGGCTGGCTCGAGCGGGCCGGTCTTCCTGCGAGCCGCATTCACGTGGTCGAGCCGGCGGAACCTCTTCGCCGTCGCGCTGCCGCTCGTGGCGCAGAGGTTTATGCCGATGCGTCCGACCTGCCGGAGGGGCTGCAGCCGCGCGCCGTCGTTGTCGCGGTCAAGCCGCAGATCGTCGGCTCGATGCTTGCGGCATACCGCCGGTTCAGTGGCACCGCCGTATTCGTCAGCATCGCCGCAGGCGTGCCGATCTCGACCTTCGAGGCCACACTGGGCGCGACCGCGATCGTGCGCACCATGCCAAACATGCCGGCGTCCATCGGCATGGGGGTGACTGCCGCCTTTGGCAACGTCCAAACCGGCGAAGTGCAAGCAGGCTATGTGACAGATCTCTTGGCGGCCGTCGGCAGTGTTCATTGGCTGGCGGAGGAGAGGCTTGTCGATGCGGCAACGGCGATATCCGGTTCGGGGCCGGCCTATCTCTTTCATTTTATCGAGTGTTTGACCGACGCGGGAGTTGCTGTCGGCCTACCGGCGGAGACCGCTCTTGCCCTGGCAAAGCAGACGGTCAATGGCGCCGCCGCTCTCGCGGCGACAAGCGCGTTTTCTCCGGCAGAATTGCGCCAGCAGGTGACCAGCCCGAACGGCACCACGGCTGCTGCCCTCGAAGTGCTCACGGCCGAGCCAGGCTTGGCCGATCTGGTGAAGCGGGCCGCCGCGGCTGCGCATCGCCGGGCGTTGGAACTCGCCGCGACCGGCTGATCGCGGCGCAACGCGCGGTTCGTGCAGCGTCAGGGTGCAGTAAACGACGCGTCACGCACACCCGGAATATGAAAGGTCTGCTGGAAATAGGACCGCAGCGCCTGCATCGGCGGCGTGAATTCCGCGCCACGCCGCCAGGCCAGGCCGACATCCATGGCCGGGACGGGGTCACGCACGTTGATCGTCTCGATGCGCCGGCCCTCGAGCGACCAGGGGCGGTGTACCATGTCGGACAGAATGGCCACGCCCTGGCCGTTGGCGACCAGCGAGCGCACCGCCTCGACCGACGACGTTCGCAGAATGACGCGCGGCTGGTAGGTCGACGTGCTCCAGTATTTCAACGAAGAATGCGCCGCCTCGTCGACCGTCAGCATGATGTAGGGCTCCTCCGAGATCTCGCGAAAGCCGACGCTGTCGCGCTGAAGCAGCGGATGCTGGGCCGGCACCCAGAGCCGGCGCGTCGAGCTCATGAGCTTTTCCGTCGTCAGTGCCGGGTTGAGGATGTTCGAGGTCAAAAGCACCGCCATGTCGTAGCGGTTGGTGAGCAGGCCCTCCTCGATCGATTCCCGCTTGAGTTCGAACAGCTGCAGCTCGAGTTTCGGAAACAGGCGCCGCAGCCGCTCGATGTGCTGCGGCAGGAAATAGCCGATGACGGTATAGGTGGCGGCGATCGCCAGCGTGCCTTCGACGGCGCTGCTGACGACGTTCAAGTGGGTCGCCTCGTCCACCTTCTTCAGGATCTCGTAGGCGTGCGACAGGAACTGCCGTCCTGCCATCGTCAGGTCCATGCCGCTTGGCGTGCGCAGGAACAGATTGGCGCCGACGATGCGCTCCAGCTCCTTGATCGCCGTGGTCACCGCAGACTGGGAGATCGAAAGATCGACCGCCGCCTGCGATATCTGGCCGAGTTCCGCCGTTGCGACGAAATAGCGAAGCTGGCGAAGGCTGATCGACATGGCGCATCTCCCATCTGATTTTTTTATACTTTGACTGAGAAAATCAGAAAGTCTGCCGCGTCTTTGAGCAGCCAACTGGTCATCCCTCAGGCATTGCAGCGTAAACCACTCTAAAGACGCTAATTTTTGCTGGAGTTTTTTGCAACTGCGAATTCTGAAATTCAGATACATGACATGTGAAAATAGAATTTTTCAAATGCTCTGTTTCGCCCTAGCGTTCTCTGGAGGTCAGGGTTGCCGGGAGAGCAATCTCCAGGAGAGCGACCTGCAACAGAGGGATGAGGCATTGCTCGACGTCGTCGACATCAATTGCGACATGGGAGAAGCGTTCGGCCGCTGGCGCATCGGCGACACCGACGATGCGGCACTGATGCCGCTGATCAGTTCTGCCAATATCGCTGCCGGCTTCCATGGCGGCGATCCCAACCTGATGGATGAAACGGTTCGGCTCGCGGCCGAACACGGCGTCGGCATCGGCGCCCATCCCGGCTATCGCGATCTGCAGGGTTTCGGCCGCCGCAAGATCGCGGGCACCGCCCGCGAGCTTGTCAACGATATCGTCTACCAGGTCGGCGCAATCCGCGAATTCGCCCGCCGTCACGGCGCGCCCTTGCAGCATGTGAAGCCGCACGGTGCGCTCTACATGGAGATGGCGGTCAATCGCGAACTCTCCCAGATCTTCATGCAATATATGCGAACGGTCGCGCCGAACGCCTTTGTTTTCTGCATGGCCGGATCGGCGACAGAGCTTGCCGCCGAGGAGGTTGGCCAACCGGTTATCCGCGAGTTCTATGCCGATCGCGACTATGACGATAGCGGCTCGATCGTGTTTACCCGGGATGCCGGCCGGCCGGATGCCACGGCAATCGCGCGCAAGGTCGTTCGCGCCTGTCGGGAAGGGCGCGTGCGCACGGTCACCGGCGCCGATGTCGAGGTCCCGTTCGAATCCATCTGTTTTCATTCCGATACGCTGGGCGCGCTCGATATCGTGCGCCTCATGCGGGAGGCGCTGAGTGCCGAGGGCATCCGCATCGCTCCCGTCTCGCAGGTCAAAACCAAATAACATAGCGGAGGCAACCATGAGCAAGCACGAAATCCGATCGCCCCTTCCAGGAACCTTCTATCGCTCGTCTGCTCCGGATGTCCCGCCCTTCAAATCGGATGGCGATGCCGTTACCTCCAACGACGCCATCGGCCTGATCGAGGTCATGAAGACCTTTCAGGAGATCCAGGCCGGCGTGGCCGGCGGCAGCATCCGCTTTCTCGTCGACAACGAAGAGCCCGTGATGGCCGGCCAGGTGATCGCCGAGGTCGACCAATGACGATCCGTTCGGTTCTCGTTGCCAATCGCGGCGAAATCGCCGTCCGCATCATCCGCGCCGCCAAGGCACTCGGTATCCGCACCGTCCAGGTCTACAGTGCCGCCGACGCCGACATGCTGGCGGTCAAGCTCGCCGACGAGGCGATCGAGATCGGACCGCCGGCGCCGAAGAAGTCCTATCTCGACATCGCGGCGGTGATCTCGGCTGCCAAGCGCGCCAATGTCGATGCTGTTCATCCGGGTTATGGTTTTCTGTCGGAGAACGGCGATTTCGCCGATGCGGTGGTCGCCGCCGGCCTCATCTTCATCGGCCCGTCCGGCGATGCGATCCGCCTGTTGGGCGACAAGGTTGCCGCCCGCGCCGTCGCTGAGAAGGCCGGCGTGCCGACGGTGCCGGGCAGTGACGGCCGGATTTCCAGCCTGGCCGAGGCACTTGAGGTGACCGAGCGCACCGGCTTTCCGGTGATGATCAAGGCGGCAGCCGGCGGCGGTGGCCGCGGCATCCGCATCGTCAACACTGCGGCCGAGCTGGAGACCCAGTTTCCCCAGGCATCCGCCGAGGCGCTGGCATCCTTCGGCGATGGCGGCCTCTATCTGGAAAAGGTCATCACCCGCGCCCGCCACGTTGAGGTCCAGATTCTCGGTGACGGCAACAATGTCGTGCATTGCTTCGAGCGCGAATGCTCGCTGCAGCGGCGCCGGCAGAAGGTTTGGGAAGAGGCGCCATCGTTCCTGCTTCCGCCTGAAGTGCGGCAGAAACTCTGCGACAGTGCCGTCGCCCTGGCGCGCTCCGTCGGCTACCGCGGGGCGGGCACGGTGGAATACCTTTACGACGACGAGACCCGCCAATTCTATTTCATCGAGGTCAACACCCGTATTCAGGTGGAGCATCCGGTGACCGAAATGATCACCGGCATCGATCTGGTCGAGGAGATGTTCCGCATTGCCGCCGGCGCCTCGCTCTCGGTTCGCCAGGCCGACATCGCCGTCAAGGGCC
Source organism: Ensifer sp. LC384 (assembly GCF_001695865.1). Taxonomy (NCBI): domain Bacteria; kingdom Pseudomonadati; phylum Pseudomonadota; class Alphaproteobacteria; order Hyphomicrobiales; family Rhizobiaceae; genus Ensifer; species Ensifer sp. LC384. The sequence goes on along the minus strand of NZ_MBST01000078.1, from coordinate 106,430 downwards.
ATGCCATCGAATGCCGGATCAATGCCGAGGATCCTGCGCGTGGGTTTATGCCGGCGCCGGGCAGGATCGAACGGCTCGAGGTGCCCGAGGGCAAGGGCATCCGTTTCGATACGATGCTCTACGAGGGCTACGTCATCCCACCGTTCTACGATTCGCTGCTCGGCAAGCTGATCGTTTGGGGTGAGGACCGGGCGGCCTGTCTGGTCCGTCTCTCGCAGGCGCTGGCGCAGCTGAAGATCGAAGGCGTGCCGACGACGATCCCGTTGCATCGGGCGTTGGCTGCAGACCGGCAGATCGCCACGGGTGCCTTCCATACCCGCTTTCTCGAGACATGGCTTGAAACTGAATTTGCCGCCGATGGCGGCCGTGCCGCGGAGGTCGCGTGATGCCGACACGATACACGTTCGGAGGCGACGAACACCTGTTCGTCGAGTGCAGCGACGAGATGTCGTTGGAAGCCTTCTTCAAGAGCCTCTCGATGGCCAACGGCGTCAAGCAGAGCGGCATCAAGGGCATTACCGAAATCTGCCCGGGCAATGCGTCCTTCCAGATCAAGTTCGATCCGGACCTGATCAAGCCCGATGATGTGCTGAGGGAAGTCCGGGCGATCGAGGGCGCGGCCGAGCGGTCCGAGCCTGTCATCCGCACCCGCATCGTCGAAATTCCGGTCTTTTACAACGACCCCTGGACGCACGAGACGCTGATGCGCTTTCGCGAACGCCACCAGGAGCCATCAGGGACCGATCTCGATTATGCCACCCGGATCAACGGTTACGGCGACGTCGACGATTTCGTCGCCGCCCATTCCGGATCGCCGTGGTTCGTATCGATGGTTGGATTCGTTGCCGGCCTGCCGTTCATGTACCAGATGGTCGAACGGCAACGGCAGATCCAGGTGCCGAAGTATCTCCGCCCACGAACGGACACGCCACGGCTAACCGTCGGCCATGGCGGCTGCTTCGGCTGCATCTATTCGGTGCGCGGTGCCGGCGGCTACCAGATGTTCGGCATCACGCCGATGCCGATCTTCGATCCGACCCAGACCACCAGCTATCTCCGCGATTTCATGGTGTTCTTCCGGCCGGGCGATATCGTCAAATTCAAACCGATCGACCGCGATGCCTATGATCAGGCGGTCGAGGATGTCGACAAGGGGCGCTTCAGCCCGCCGGTTCGCGAGGTCAGCTTCGACCTGCGCGAATTCCAGAAGGATATCACTGGCTACAACACCCGGCTGGAGGGCATGATCAATGGCCATTAAGGTGCTGCATCACGGTCTTGCGACCACCGTCCAGGACCTTGGCCGTCCCGGTTACTTCCATCTCGGCATTCCGCTCGGCGGGGCGATGGATCGCTTTGCGATGCGCGCCGCCAATCTGCTGGTTGGAAACGACGAGGGCGCGGGCGGCCTGGAGGCGGTGTTCCTCGGGCCCAAGCTGGAATTTACCGAAGACACGGTGGTTGCCGTCACCGGAGCGGACATGCCGGCGAAGGTCGATGGGGTGGAGCAGGCGGGGTGGACGGCTTTTCCTGTTCGCGCCGGGCAGACCCTGACCTTCGATTTCCTCAAAGCTGGCGCCCGCATCTACATCGCCGTTGCCGGTGGCATCGATGTGCCGTTGGCACTCGGCAGCCGCTCGACCTACCCGATCGGCGCGCTTGGCGGCTACAAGGGCCGGCCGCTTGCGGCCGGCGACGAACTGCCGGTCGGTGCCGGCAACGGTTCGGGAGAAGGCCGCTCGGTCGGCGCGCAACTGCGGCGCCTGCCGGCGGCGCCCGCGGCGCTGCGTGTCCTGCCCGGTCTCTACTGGGATCGTCTGGCCGATGAGGCGAAGCAGAGCTTCTTTGCCGACGAATGGAAGGTGGCGCCCGAAGCGGATCGCATGGGCTACCGCTTTCGCGGCGGCCGTAAACTCTCCTTCATCGAACGTGAGCAACCGTTCGGTGCCGGTTCCGACCCGTCCAACATCGTCGACAGTTGTTACCCCTACGGCTCGATCCAGGTTCCCGGCGGAACCGAGCCGATCATCCTGCATCGCGATGCGGTGTCGGGCGGCGGCTACTTCATGCTCGGAACCGTGATTTCGGCCGACATGGACCTGATCGGGCAGATGCAGCCGCATACGCCGACGCGGTTCGTCGAGGTGACAATGGACGAGGCGCTGGCGGCGAGGGCTGAGGAAAACGCCCGGCTGGAAGCGCTGCGCACAGCGCTGCGCTGACGGGGTCCGGGGAAACGGAGGGCAAGATGAAGCGCGGGCAAAAGGATAAGGGACCAACAGCCGCGCTCAGCCACCTGAGCCGGCTATGCAACGATGCCGGGCGTTTTTACCTATTCGACGACGCGCGTCAGATAGGCGGCGGTGACGCTCGGGCCTGGAATGATCGCGACGATCTTCATCTGCGCGATCGTCCGGTTCATCGAGGCGTCGATGTGGTTCTCCAGCATCGCCGCCGCCGCCGCGGTCGCACCGCGCGTCATCAGCTCCACGATCAGTCGGATTTCCGCAATCACCGCCGGGTCGCCGGGCAGGCCGAGCTGGCGCAGCAGCCGCTCGGTCGCCGTCACCGGCAGCAGGTTGTTGCGGATCAGTTCGCGCAGCCGTTCGTTCGGCAAGGCCAGCACGCAGCACTCGGTAAACTGCGTGCGGATGTCCTCGAGGTCTTGCCAGGCGTCCGCCGATTGCGCGCTGTCGAGCTCGCTGAGCCGGTTGAACAGGGCGGCAAGCCGGTCCCGGTCGATACGGCTGGCGCCAAGCGCAAGCGCCTGCGGCTCAAGCAGCCGGCGCAGCATGAAATGGTCCTTGACGGTCTGGGCCGTCAGCGGGCCGGCAATCCAGTGCGAACTTTGGTTCTTGCGCACCAGCCCGCGCTCGCGCAACCGGGTGAGCACGTCGCGCACCACCGTGCGGCTGACGCTGAAGTGGTTGGCGAGTTCGTTTTCGATGATGCGGTACTGACCGAAGATCACGCAGCCGGCGACGTCGTTCTCGATTTCGGTGTAGATGCGCTCCCAGGACGAGCGGCTTTGCAGCGCTTCGTCGGCATGTTGCGGGATGGTGAGCCCGAGCGACTTGATGTCGGTCCGGTTGGGCTCGATCGCGCGGCCCGGCGGCCCGACGAGATAGCCGCGCCCCTTGAAGCGGTGGACGAGGCCGTCGCTTTCCAATTGCAACAGCGCCCGCTGAACCGGCGCGCGCGATATCTGCAGGATCTCGGCAATCGGCCCCTCGAGCAGGACAAGTCCGGGCGGCAGAATGCCATCGGCGATATTGCTGCGCAGAACGTCCTCGGCAATTTCGTAGCGGCGCTGGGTATTCTGGCCGAGGCGTGGCTCGCTCATGCGATCGGGTGTCTTCCGTTTGGCTGGCAACTTCGTCCTCTTTCTTTACGCCACTTGCCGGGGAATGTGACAGCTGAAAATAAATGCATTTTGCATACCAGTTGGCAAATTAAATGTGCGTTTGCTCATCGCATTTGGTGTCGAAGAGCGGAATGCAGAACGTCGGATGACGGAATCGGCGATGAATTGGTCGCTGCCCTCCTGCTGCTACACGGAAGGGCGGAGTTGATTGATGCCCCGGATTGCACGGTGTTCCCGGCCAAGGGATGCGCCTTGTGATCTGGAACGGCGTCAGTAGCGCGCGAGTGCGTGATGGCGCATTTCGCGACGACCTAAAAGACGAATAAAAGTCTATTGCATACAAAAATCATTCATGTCATTGTTCGTGACATGCAAGCGCTCAGAAGAAGCGTGCAGGTGGAACTTATTTTTTGAACCGCAAAGGACCTTCATCCCCGACGCGCATGTGACCATGCGCGAACGCAATCGCATGTCCGTTCGGATGCCTCCTCGGCTCCGGCGAAGGCGAAGCTTTGGGTGGTGGGTGTCTGGACGGCAAACTGGCAGGAAACCAATGTCGACGGTCCTTCAGCTCAAGAACATCACCAAAACCTACGGCGACATGCGCGCGCTCAACGGCATCGATCTCGCTTTGCCCGGAGACGCCTATATCTCGCTTCTCGGGCCGAGCGGATCCGGCAAGACGACGCTCTTAAGGGTCATTGCCGGTTTCGAACAACCGGATGGCGGCGCGATCCTGTTTGATGGCAAGCGCATCGACACTATGGCGCCGCATAAGCGCGGCATCGGCTTCGTCTTCCAGAACTTCGCGCTCTTCCCGCATCTTTCCGTCGCCCAAAACATCGCCTTCGGCCTGGAAAACAGGGATGTCGAGCCGGTGACCGACCGGCGTGTCGTCGACGCCAAGGTGCGCGACATCATCAGCCTCGTCGGCCTTTCCGGTCTCGAAGGTCGCGCGGTCACGCAGATCTCCGGCGGCCAGCGCCAGCGCGTCGCCCTGGCGCGCACGCTTGTCACCGAACCGCGCATGGTGCTTCTCGATGAGCCGCTCGGCGCGCTCGACGCCAATCTGCGCGCCCGGATGCGGGCGGAACTCAGGGCAATCCGGGAGCGCTGCGGCGTCACCTTCCTACATGTCACCGGCAGTGAGGCCGAGGCTTTGGCCATGGGCGACACCGTGCTGGTGCTGGAAAGCGGCCGCATCGCCCAATCGGCGGATTCCGACACCGTCTACAATCGCCCGGCGTCGCCGGCCGTTGCCCGCTTTCTCAATTGCTACAACCTCTTTCCAGGGCGGATCGAAGGCGGCGCCTTCGTCGGCGGCGTCGGCCGGTTTGCGCTTGGCCCCGCGGTGACGGCGCGCTCGGCGTCGCCCGCCTATGCGATCCGCTACGACCGGGTTTCCGTCAGGCCGCGCGACGCCGCCATCACTGAGGATGAGATCCGGATCGAGGCGAATTTCGTCGCCAGCGAATATTCCGGTGCCGCGGTCAATTCCTTCTTCGCGCTCGATGACGGCCGGGTTTTCGAGGTCGAAAGCCATCTCAGCCACGCAGCGCCCGAGACCTATGCCGAACAGGGCCGCTACGCGCTCGTTTGGAAGCGGGAGGATGCCCTTGTCTATGCCTGAAACCGCTTTTGCAAAACCCGGCGCCGAGGCGCCGCACCGTTCCCGCCCGGAGAATGAGAGATGAGCATGATGGCCGTTGCGGAGCAGACGGAAACAGAGACCGTCGCCGAGAAGAAATCACCGGGAAAGGCGCTTTGGCTGCTTGCCCCCGGTGTCATCTGGATGACCCTCTTCCTCGTCCTGCCCATCCTGATGATGGTCTACGTGTCCTTCTGGACGCAGACGACCTTCACGATCGAGCCGACACTGACGCTGAAAAGCTGGATCACCTTCTTCACCAGCGACACCTATCTGGGTGCCTTGTGGACGACGGTGCGCATCTGGCTGATCGTTCTCGTCGCCACCGTGCTGGTCGGCTATCCCGCTGCTCTTTTCGTCGGGCTGTTCGTCAAGAACAAGGCGCTGCAGACGGTGCTTCTGGTGCTTTGCGTCATCCCCTTCTGGACGTCGTTCCTGATCCGCGTCCTTGCCTGGCGGCCGATGCTCGGCAAGGAGGGTGCGATCAACATGATCCTGATGAACCTCGGCATCACCGACGCCCCGATCGAAGTGCTGCTGTTTTCCGAACTGTCGGTCATCATCGGCATGACCCAGATCTACTGCGTCTTCATGGTCGGCCCGATCGCCTTCATGCTCGGCCGCATCGACACCTCCATCATCGAGGCCGCCCAGGATCTCGGCGCCGGCTTCTGGCGCATCTTCCGCACGATCATCCTGCCGTTGTCGATGCCGGGCGTGGTCGTCGGTGCGATCTTCGTCTCGGTCATGGTTCTCGGTGAATTCGCAACTTCGGCCGCGCTCTCCGGCCGCAAGGTCAACCTGCTCGGAAACATCATCGTCACCCAGGTCGGTTCGCTGAAATGGGCCTTCGCGGCGGTCGCGGGCGTCGTCCTCACAATCCTGATGGGCGCGGTCGTAGCCGCACTCCTGAGGGTCGTCGATCTCAGGAAGGAGCTCTGATCATGAATGCCAGCGGCATGAAATTCAGCCTCGGCGCCTATACCGCGCTCTTCCTCGTCTTTCTCTATGGCCCGCTCGTCGTGCTTGCCATCCTGTCCTTCCAGACGGGGCCGGAAGGCGGGCCGCAGTTCCCGATCATCGAGTGGTCGACCTATTGGTACAAGCACCTCTTCGGCCTGACGCCGCCGTCGCGCATCGCGCCGCTGCCGATCGAGCAGGCGCTGGTCCGCTCGCTCGGGCTTGCGGTGATGACCATGATCGTCTCGACGGTGCTGGGGGTCACGGCGGCGCAGGCCTTCCGCCGCAAGTTCCGTGGCTCGGGTGTGGTCTTCTACCTCATCGTCCTCGGCATGATGGTGCCGGGCGTGCTCGTCGGTCTCGGCATGGCGCTCGTTGCCAACACGCTCGGCATCGACCGCCATTGGTGGAGCACCGCCTTCGTTCTCCACGTGGTCTACACCTTCCCCTTTGCCTTCCTGGTGATGCTGGCAATCTTCAACCGCTTCGACCCCAGCATGGAGGAGGCGTCCTGGTCGCTCGGCGTCACGCCGGCGCGCACCTTCCGCAAGGTGACCTTCCCGCTGATCTTCCCCGGCGTGCTCTCCGCCATGCTCTTTGCCTTCACGCTCTCCTATGACGAGTTTTCCCGCACGCTTTTCGCCTCGGGCCGCGACTTGACGCTGCCTCTGGCGATCTACGGCACCTTCTCCGTCGAAGTGCATCCGAACGTCTTTGCCTTCGGCGTGTTGACGACGCTGTTCTCCTTTGCGCTGCTCGGCACCTATGCGGCGCTGATGATGCTTTCCGTGCGTCGTGCCAAACGCATCGCGATCCAGGAGGAGGCGTGATGGCCGGCTCTGCTCTTGGCTCTGCGATCGTCACCGGCGCCGGTTCCGGCATCGGCCGGGCCATCGCGTTGCGGCTGGCGGCTGATGGTTATGCCGTCGTCGTCAACGACCTGTCGCCGGAACGCTCAGAGGCGGTTGCAGGCGAGATCGCTGCTGCCGGCGGCGTGGCAACAGCGATATCAGGCGACGTGTCGAGCGAAGCCGATGTCAAGGCGACGGCGGAAAGGGCGGCGCAGCTGCACGGTCCCGTGGCCCTGCTCGTCAACAATGCCGGCATCGCGCATCAGGCGCTGTTCGAAAATCTTGAGGTCGCCGATTTCGACCGGATGTTTGCGGTGCATGTGCGCGGCACCTTCCTGATGACCAAGGCGGTGCTGCCGGCCATGCTTGCCCGCGGCGAGGGCGTGATCGTCAACATGGCCTCGCAGCTCGGCCAGATCGGCGGCGTCGAGCTCGTGCATTACTCGTCCGCCAAGGCCGCGATCATCGGCATGACCAAGGCGCTCGCCCGCGAGGTTTCGAGCCGCGGCGTGCGCGTCAATGCGGTCGCGCCCGGTCCGATCAATACGCCACTGGTCATGGGGCTTTCTGAGGATTGGCGGGCCGCCAAGAAGGCGCAGCTGCCGCTCGGGCGCTTCGGCGAGCCGGGCGAAATCGCCGCGACCGTTTCATTCCTGGCTTCGCCATCGGCGAGCCTGTTCGTCGGCCAGACGCTCGGCCCCAACTCCGGCGACGTGATGCTCTGACAGGAAAGATGGAAATGACAAATCCTCCCAAGACGTCCCGCATTGTCATCGTCACCGGTGCCGGCATCGGTATCGGTCAGGCGACCGCCCGGGCCTTTGCCGCCAAGGGCGATCATGTCGTCGTCACCGATATTCTCGAGCGCGAAGCATCGGCGACGGTCGATGCCATCCAAGAGGCCGGCGGCTCCGCCGAGTTTGCCTATTACGACGTCCGCTCGACATCGGCGACCGACGCGCTGGTCGCTGACCTGGAACAGCGGCACGGCCGCATCGACGTCGTCGTCGCCAATGCCGGCATTGCCCATCGCACGCCGCTTGCCGAGCTGACCGACGACAAATGGGACCTGACCTTCGATATCGACCTCAAGGGCATCTTCCGCCTCGCCCGTGCCGTTGCACCCGGCATGCGCCGGCGCGGCGAAGGCAGCATCGTCGCCCTCTCCTCGATCATGGGCGTTGCCTATGGCTGGGACGAGCATGTGCACTACTCCGCCGCCAAGTCCGGTGTGGTCGGTCTGGTGCGGGGGCTTGCAGTCGAGCTTGCCGGCGACGGTGTTCGCGTCAACGGCATTGCGCCCGGCTACATCCGCACGGCGCAATTGCTTTCAAAGGAAAACTCGCTGGGACCTGATGGTGCCGAGGCGGCTGCCGATTTCATCCCGATGAAAAGGCTCGGGACGCCGGAGGATATCGCCGACGTCATCGCGTTCCTGGCGTCCGACAGCGCGAGATACATGACCGGCCAGGTGCTGGTCGTGGATGGAGGCCTCCTGGTGGGGCGGTACTGAAGCTGCACTACGCGGCGAAGAAACAAGGGGCGCGTGTCAAACGGGTTCCGGGGAACAACAACAACTGGAGAAGAGACAATGCCAAATCTGGAACTCAATCGCCGCTCGCTCCTCAAACGGTCCGCCGGGATGATGGCGCTTGCAATGGGGGGCGGCACGCCGTTCCTGTCGTCGCGCGCCGCCTTCGCGCAGGTCGCCGATCTCGCGGGCCAGCAGTTGCGCACCATCGGCCTCTCGGTCACGGTCCAGGAGCGCATCCTCGAGCAGTTCAAGGCGGCTGCCGGCGTCGGCGGTACCTCCGGAACGGCGGCGACCTTCCCGGACGCCCAGACGAAGATCCTCTCCGGCTCCAAGGATTATGATTGCTGGGAAATCATTGCCGAGCGCCTGCCGTCGATCGTCATGACCAACAATGTCGAGTCCATCCCGGCCTCGGCGCTGAAGAACTGGGCCAACATCCGCGATACCTTCACGACCGCCAGCGACAAGTGGGATCGTGGCGCCCAGATCATCGGCCAGATCTGGACCGACGAAAGCCAGACGGCGCTGAACATGGTGCCGGCCGTCTATAACTACGATTCGATCGGCTACAATCCGGACGTGCTGTCGGCCGAGGAAGCCAACAGCTGGACCGCGATCTTTGATCCGAAGTGGAAGGGCAAGTCCGGCATCAACACCGACCCGCTGATCGCGATCGGCCAGGCGATCATGGCGATGAACTCGCTCGGTCTTTCCGACGTCAAGAACCCCGGCAATGCGACGGCGGCCGAAATCGACGAGGCTGCAGCCTTCCTGATTTCCAAGAAGAAAGAGGGCCAGTTCCGCGCGCTTTGGGGCGATTTCGGCGAACTCGTCAACCTGATGGCATCAGGCGAAATGGTCGTCTGCGATGCCTGGCAGCCGGCAGTGATGGCGGTCAAGGCGCAGGGCAAGCCTTGCCGCTACGCCGTGCCGAAGGAAGGCTATCGCGGCTGGGCGATCGGCCCGGCGATGATTGCCGGAACGGCCAACAAGGAGGCGGTCATCGCCTATGCCGACTACTGGCTCTCGGGCGAGCCGGGCATCACCGTTTCCGAGCAGGGCTATTACTCGCCATCGACCAACATCAAGAACGTCATGGCGCCGGAGAAATATGCCTTCTGGTATGAGGGCAAGCCCTGGGTCGGCGCCGAAGAGCGCGGTATCAAGGAGGGCGACCTGCGCGACGGCGGCTCGCTTGAAGAGCGCGCCAAGAACGTCGCCTACTGGCACCAGTGGCCGGACGAATACGACCATCTGATCCAGAAGTGGGACGAATTCCTCAACGCCTGATCGGACATGCCGGGAGGCAGGCGCTTCCCGGCATCTTTAGACATCGTGCGTGGCCCTTGCACAAACGACCGTGCGGTCGGGGCCCCGCGCCCGATACCAGCGATTTCAGCAAGCTCCGGAGAGCCACGATGATCTTCGACCTCGAACTCAACAATGTCGGCAAGGTCTACGACAACGGCACGCCCGCCGTGATCGATTTCAACCTGTCGGTTTCCAGGGGCGAGTTCATCGCGTTCCTCGGTCCCTCCGGCTGCGGCAAGACGACGACGCTCCGCATGATCGCCGGCTTCGAGTCGATCTCCTCCGGCGAGATGCTGATCAAGGGCAAACGCATGAACGACATCCGGCCGGAACACCGGCCGACGTCGATGATCTTCCAGAGCTACGCGCTCTTTCCGCATATGACCGTGCGCCGCAATGTCGGCTACGGGCTCGACGTCAAGGGCATGGCGAAAGCCGAGCGCGACGCCAAGGTCGACCGTATCCTGGCGACGCTCGGGCTGGAGGACATCGCCGAGAAGAAGCCCGACAGGCTTTCCGGCGGCCAGCGCCAGCGCATCGCGCTGGCCCGCGGGCTCGTCGTCGAGCCGGACATTCTTCTGCTCGACGAACCGCTTGGGGCACTTGACGCCAACCTGCGCAAGGCGATCCAGAACGAGCTGAAACTGCTGCAGAAGACGCTTGGCGTCACCTTCGTCTTCGTGACCCATGCCCAGTCCGAAGCCTTGGCGCTTTCCGACCGCATCGTGGTGATGAACCAGGGCAAGGTCGAACAGATCAGCCCGCCGCATCAGCTCTATACCCGGCCGAACACGGCCTTCGTCGCCCAGTTCATCGGCAACAACACGATCTTCCAGGGCGAAGTCGATGGTGCCTCCGACGACCGGACGCTCGTTTCGACGCCGCTCGGCCAGCTTTGCGGCCGGCCGAACGGCGTGCTTTCCACGCGGTCGCGGGTCAATGTCGTCATTCCGGCCGAAGCGATCGAGGTGCACCCGGCCGCCCGGGTGTCGCGTGACCAGATTGCGCAGACGGTCGGTGGCAATGTCGTCAGCGCCAGCGTGCGTCGTTTCGACGTCGTCGGCCACGTGTCCCACCTGACGGCGGCGCTTGGCGACGGGCGCACCGTCTCGCTCGAAGCCCATGTCGACAAGTACCAGCCAGACGCCTTCCCCGTCGGCGCCGACATTCTTCTCAGCTGGCAGCCGGGCGAAGCCACCGTCATTCCAGCATGATCACTGGAGCGGGATGAGGAAAAGTGTGTGCGGTTTTCCGCCCGCATCCCGCTCTGACTTATGAGCAGAAAACACGAAGGAGACATACATGGCCAAGGAAATCCTCTGCAGCTTCGGCATCGACGTCGACGCGGTCGCCGGCTGGCTCGGTTCCTATGGGGGCGAGGATTCGCCTGATGACATTTCGCGCGGCCTTTTTGCCGGCGAGGTCGGCAGCCCGCGCTTGCTGAAGCTGTTCGAGCGCTTCGGCATCAAGACCACCTGGTTCATCCCCGGCCATTCGATCGAGACCTTCCCGGAACAGATGCAGGCCGTCGCCGATGCCGGTCACGAGATCGGCATTCATGGCTATACCCATGAGAACCCGATCGCCATGACACGCGAGCAGGAAACGGAGGTCCTCGACAAGTGCATCGATCTGGTCACCAAGCTTTCGGGCAAGCGCCCGACCGGCTATGTCGCGCCATGGTGGGAGTTTTCCAACGTCACCAACGAGTTGCTGCTTGAGCGCGGGATCAAGTACGACCACTCGCTGATGCACAACGACTTCACGCCCTATTATGTCCGCGTCGGCGACAAGTGGACCAAGATCGATTATTCCAAGAAACCCTCCGACTGGATGGTGCCGCTGCAGCGCGGCAAGGAGACCGATCTGATCGAAATTCCGGCCTCCTGGTACCTCGACGACCTGCCGCCGATGATGTTCATCAAGAAGTCGCCGAACAGCCACGGCTTCGTCAATCCGCATGACATCGAACAGATCTGGCGCGACCAGTTCGACTGGGTCTATCGCGAGATGGACTATGCGGTGTTTCCGATTACCATCCACCCTGATGTTGCCGGGCGCCCGCAGGTGCTGATGATGTTGGAGCGGCTCTATGCCCACATGATCAAGCATCCGGGCGTGAAGTTCGTGACGATGAACGAGATAGCCGACGATTTCGCCAAGCGCTTTCCGCGCAAGAAGTGATCCACCGACAGGGGCGGTTTGACCGCCCCGTCTATCAGACAGGTTGGATGAACGATGTGCTCTCTCTGCGGTGTCCTTGGAGGCAACGAACACTGGGCCGATGCCGTGGCGCGGCCGGGTGTCTACACCCGCAATGTCGAGCGCATCGATCGCAGGCGCGAACGCGCCAACCGCGTGCGGATCGCCAATGCGATGCTGGCGCGTTTCGGCCTGACCATCTCGGATTGGCAGGGTGCATCCTTCGTGTTGTCGACGCGTACGGGCAAAAGCGAGATCATCGAAGATCTGGGCCATCTCTGGCCCGCCGCCGAACGGCTTTGCGGCCGCCCCTGCGACCCGCTCGATCCGGCTCTGATTGACGCCGCGGAGGCCGCGATCGATGACTGAACCGCAAGTCCCATTGTTGACCCCGATCAACCTGCTCACGGGCTTTCTCGGCTCCGGCAAGACGACGCTGCTTGCGCGCCTGCTCGCTGATCCCGCTCTTTCGGATGCGGCGGTGCTCATCAACGAATTCGGAGAAGTGGGGCTCGACCATCATCTGGTCGAGCGCATCGACGACACGATGGTGCTCCTGCAATCGGGCTGTCTCTGCTGCACGGTGCGCGGCGAGCTTGCCGATGCGATCAAGGACCTGCATTCGAAGCGGGAACGCGGGCTGGTCCCGCCCTTTCGCCGCATCGTCGTCGAAAGCACCGGGCTTGCCGACCCGTTCCCGGTGCTGTCGACGATCAAATCCGACCCGGTTCTGCGCCACCATTTTCGCCCCGGCAACGTGATCACCACCGTCGATGCAGTCAACGGGCCCGGCCAACTCGGCACCTATGTCGAATCCAACCGCCAGGTAGCCGTTGCCGATAGGCTGGTCGTCACCAAGGCCGATCTGACGCCCGCGGCCGATATCGCCAGTCTTGGCGAGAAACTGCGCACCATCAATCCGGACGCGCCGCTTCTGACGGCGACCGATCCGTCCTTCGTTGTCGCCGACCTCGTCGATGAGAACCTCAGCCTGCGTGCAGCGGCACTGCAATCGACAAGCGGCTTCTACTGTGAGGCGCCGGTTCAACTGGCAACGGCGGGAGGTGCCGCGCATCAGTCGGCGGTGACATCCTTCGTGATGACGGTGGAGCGTGCCATAGACTGGACGGCCTTCGGTATCTGGCTAACGATGCTGTTGAACCGCCACGGCGAAAAGGTGCTGCGCGTGAAGGGCATTCTCAATATTGCCGGCGAGGAGCGGCCGGTCGCCATTCATGGTGTTCAGCATCTGGTGCACACGCCGGTGCACATGGAGCGATGGCCGGACGAAGATCGTCGCTCGCACATCGTGTTTATCGTTGACGGTCTGGACGTTGGCCTGCTGAAACGATCGTTCGAGGCATTCGCCCTCGACCGGTCGCCAGTCGAAACGGCGGCCGTCCCGAAACGCAGTCTGCAGGAACATCAGTCGTTTTCATGAGCAAGCACCAGCCTGACCAAGCGACAACAGCGACACCGTCCCTTCATCTCTCCGGGCGTCCACGTCTGCGCGTGCTCGGCACGGCGATCTCGCTGCTCGAAGAGTTGCGGGTCCGCGCCGAGGCGGATCTCGGCATCGATGTCGTGTTCGACAACAACGACTTCCTGACGACCCAGCACAAGGCGGCACAGGAGCCTGATAGTTACGACATCTACGACCAGTGTTTCCATAACCTCGATATCGTCTGGTACTGGCGGGCGATCCAGCCGATCGATATCGCGCGTATCGCGCTTTGGGACGAGATCAACGATCTGACGAAGACGGGCCATATCGGCCCGAATGCCCGCCTGGGGCAGGGGGATGCGCCGGTCAAGAAACTGTTCGTGCAGCCCAATCTCGAACTGGGTGATACTCCGTCGAGCACGATCTCGATGTTGCCGACGACGCATAATTTCGACAGCTTCGCCTATCGAACCGATGTTGCGCCCAATACGGTGTCGATGAACAGCTGGGCGGCGCTGCTCGACGAGCGCTGGGCAGGGCGCGCGGCCCTCGTCGACGAGCCGGCGATCGGCATCTTCGATGCCGCCCTTGCCGCGCAGGCATCCGGGCTCATGTCGTTCGACAACATCGGCAGCATGACGGTCGACGAGATCGACCGGCTGATCGGGCTCTTGGAGGAGCGCAAGAAGAACGGCTATTTCCGCGCCTTCTGGCGCACGGCCGAGGATGCGGCGCGGTTGATGGTGCGCGGCGAGACCGATATCCAGAGCATGTGGTCGACCGGCATCAGCATCCTCAACGGCCAGGGCGTTCCGGTGGAACAGGCGGTGCCGGCCGAGGGCTATCGCGCCTGGCATGGCGGGCTGTGCCTGGCGCGGCATCTGTCCGGTCGCATGCGCGACGTCGCCTATGACTATCTCAACTGGTGGATCTCCGGCTGGCCGGGCGCGGTCGTGGCGCGGCAGGGCTATTACATTTCGACCCCGGAGCGCTCGCGGCAGTTCATGTCGGTGGCCGAATGGGATTACTGGTATGGCGGCCTGCCGGCGGCATGCGACCTGCCGGGGCCGGACGGTACCATCCGCATTCGGGCCGGATCGCTCAGGAGCGGCGGCTCCTATTGGCAGCGCGCCAACTGCATCGCGGTCTGGAACACCACCATGGACGAGCACAATTACCTGGTTCGCCGCTGGATGCAGCTGGTCGAGAGATAGTGGGAAACGGGGATGACGCAGAATCTTGCTGGACGGTCGATCGCGCAGCTTTCGGTACTCGTGCAATCCGGTGCGCTCGATCCACGCGATCTGGCAGGCTGGACGCTTGAGCGGATCCGCAGCCACGACGACCAGGTCATCTTCACCACGGTCCTGCCGGAGCGGGCGATGCGCGAAGCGGACGCTTCCGCGAAACGTATAGCAGCCGGCCGCCCGCTCGGTCTTCTCGACGGGATTCCCGTCGCCTGGAAGGACCTGTTTGCCATCGCAGGCATCCCGACGACGGCCGGGTCGGTGGTTCTGAAGGACGCGCCGGTAGCGCAAGCGGACGCGGCGGTAGTGGCGGCACTCGCCAGCGCCGGCATGGTCAGTGTCGGGCGGGTCAACATGAGCGAGTTCGCTTTCTCCGGGCTCGGCATCAACCCGCATTACGGCACGCCGCGCAATCCGCGCGCGCAGGATGTCGATCGATTGCCGGGCGGCTCGTCGTCCGGCTCCGGCGTTGCTGTCGCCGCCGACCTCGTGCCGGTGTCGATCGGCACGGATACGGGCGGGTCCATCCGCATCCCTGCCGCCTTCAACGGCATCGTCGGCTACAAGGCGACGCGGGGTCGCTATTCCATGCGCGGTGTCTTTCCGTTGGCCAAGAGCCTCGATTCGCTCGGCCCGCTCTGCCGGACGGTGCAGGATGCCGTCTGGGTCGACGCCGCAATGCGCGGCCTGCCGGCGCCGGAGATCCAACGCGGCAGTCTCGACTGCCTGTCGATCGTGGTGCCGACAACGGTGGTTTTCGACGGTGCCGAAGACGGTGTCGTCTCAAGCTTCGAAGCCGCGCTCGGTCGGCTGGAACGGGTTGGCGCCCATGTGCGCCGCCAGCCGTTTCCGGCGTTCGAACGCATCTTCGAGGCCATGGCGCGGCATGGGCCGCTGGTCACGGCCGAGGCCTTCGCGCTGCATCGCGAGCGGCTGGAAGGCCCGCAGGCCGCATCGATGGACCAGCGCGTCGTGGCACGGGCACGGCTTGGGCGAGGGATCAGCCTTTCCGACTATGTCGAGACGCTTGAGTTACGCGAGGCACTGATCGCCGAGATCGCCGCCAATATCGGGCCAAACGAGCTTATCGCCTATCCCACCGTCGCGCATGTGGCGCCTCCCACTGCGCCGCTTCTCACTGACGATGCTTTGTTCGTCGAAACCAACGCCAAAACCTTGCGAAACACATCGATCGGCAACTTCCTCGACTGGTGCGGCGTCTCGCTGCCCTGCGGCCACGGGGCCGCCGGCATGCCCGTTGGCCTGCTCCTTTCCGCCCAGCCGCATCACGACGCGCATCTCTTGTCGATGGCGCTTGCGGCGGAAGCGGTCGTCCGTGCCGATTGAAGGGCTGGTCGCCCCGACACTACGCCCACCGACAAGAGCGAGCGCACTTTGCGACTAGCCGAGGCGGGAAAGGCGTAGTCTACTGCTCGGCGACCTTCCGGAAACGCCGGTCGCAAAGGCCCTGAAGAGGCTGCGACGTTCAAGGCGACCGGTCGGGAAAAATGGGCCGCGATCGGCCGTCGCCTCGGCAACACGGGAACAGCCGAAGCGAACGGACGGCGGACTGGATGGGAGCTTCGCATGGACGTGAGTTATTCCACGGCAGGCACGGTTGCGTTCGAGCGCAAGCGCTATTGGGACGAAGCGGTATCGAGCACCTACTTCCCGCTCGACCTGCGCTTCCAGAACTCGGCGGAATTCTCCGGTGAGCTGAACGTCTGGGATCTCGGCGCGGTGTCGCTGTCGCGGCTTGAATCCGACGGCCTGCTCTATCGCCGGCAGAAGCGGCACCTGCTGCACGAACGCGAAGAAAGCTACCTGATCACGGTGCCGGAGACGGCGGAGATCAGTTTCGAGCAGAGCGGCAAGGCAGTGCGCTGCAAGCCGGGCGCCTTCCTCGTCGAGCGCAGCCATCTGCCTTACGAATTCAGTTACGCGGCCAAGAACACGCTTTGGGTGCTGAAGGTGCCGATCGCCACGCTGCGGCCGCGTGTCGGCCTTCCCGAACGTATCGCGTCGCTGAGCTTCGATTCGACCCGGGGCACCGGCGCGTTGTTCGTCGATATGATCCGGCTGATCGCGCCGCGGCTCGTCGAGATGGATGCTCCCGCCCGCGACATGACGGGCAAACATCTGGTCGATATTCTTGCGATGTCGCTCAGCTCCGACGAGCGCATGCTGACGTCGGATGCCGGCTCGGTGCAGGTCGGCCACCTGCATCGCGTCGAGAGTTACATCCGTGCCAACCTGGCCCGGGCCGATCTCGGGCCGCAGACGATCGCCGATGCCTGCGGCATCTCGGTGCGCTACCTGCATCAGCTGATGAAGCGGCAGGGCACTTCCGTGTGCCACTGGATCCGTGTCCAGCGGCTTTTGCGCTGCGACGAGATGCTGCGCGATCCGTCCTGCCGCAAGCTGGTTTCGGAAATCGCCTATGCGCTTGGTTTCAGCGACCATGCGCAGCTGAGCCGCCACTACAAGGCGCATTTCGGCTACAGCCCGACAGAAGCGCGCGAGCGCTACAATCTGACGAGCCCGAGCGGACCCGGCTGAGCCGGGCGACAGACAACTCCAGACAGACATCAGGTGATCGCACGCCCGTCCGGGCGAAGGGCGAAGCCTTGCCCGATTTTGAACGGATACCCGCTTTTCAACGGATGAAAGACAGGAGAGGGATTTTGCAGAACCTTCGCGTTGCGGTCGATGTCGGTGGCACCTTTACCGACATCTGCATCATGGACGAGACCACGGGCCGGATCCGGGTCGAAAAGACGTCGTCCTCCGCCGACCCGATCGACGGGATCATGTCCGGGGTAGAGAAAGCCGGTATCGACCTGTCGAAGGTGGCGCTGTTTTCGCACGGCACCACCGTTGCCACCAACGCCCTGATCACAAGGCGCCTGCCGCGCACGGCGATGGTTTGTACCCGCGGCTTCCGCGATGTGATCGAGATCCGTCGCGCCAACAAGGAAGACCTCTGGGATACCTACAAGGATGTGGTGCCGCCCTATGTGCCGCGGCGCGACCGGCTGGTTGTCTCCGAGCGCGTCGACGCGCAAGGCGGGGTGGTCGCCACGCTCGACGAGGACGAGGCCCGTGAGGTCGCGCGCATTCTCAAGCGCCGCAATGTCGCAGCCATCGCCGTCTGCTTCATGAACGCCTTCATGAACGGAGCGAACGAGCGCCGGATGAAGGAAATCCTGATGGAGGTGATGCCCGGCGTGCCGGTGTCGACCTCCTCGGAAGTCCTGCCTGAAATCTTCGAACATGAGCGATTCTCGACCACCGTTGCCAACGCGGCGCTCAGCCCCGTCGTCGTCGACTATACGTCGCGGCTCGGCAAGCGGCTGCAGCAGGAAGGTTATGAGCGCGATCTGCTGCTGCTGCACACCGGCGGCGGGGTGATGACCCCAAAGAGCGTCGAGGATTTTGCCGCGCGCCTCGCCGGCTCCGGCATCGCCGCCGGCGCCATTGCCAGCAAATATATCGCCGAGCTCTGTGGTTTCAAAAACTCCATCGGGCTCGACATGGGCGGCACGTCGACCGACGTGTCGCTCGCCTATGACGGCCAGTCCCGCATCACCAAGGACTGGTTCATCGAGTTCGGCTATCCCATTCGCTTCTCCTCGATCGAGGTCCTGACGATCGGCGCCGGCGGTGGGTCGCTTGCCTGGACCGATGAGGCCGGATCGCTGCGCAACGGGCCGCAATCGGCCGGTGCTAATCCTGGCCCGGCCTGCTACGCCAAGGGCAACCGCCAGCCGACCAACACCGATGCCAATGTCGTGCTCGGCCGGCTCGGCACCAGTCTTGCCGGTGGCAAGATCACGCTAGACGCAGACCTTGCGCTTGAGGCCGTGCGCGAAGGGGTGGCCGAGCCGTTCGGGCTTGAGCCGCATGCGGCCGCCGATGCCATCATCCGCGTCGCCAATGCCAACATGTCGGACGCGGTGCGGCTGATCTCGATCAGCCGTGGTTATGATCCGCGCGACTTCGCGCTCGTCGCCTTCGGCGGTGCAGGCGCGCTGCATGGCGCGGCGATTGCCCGCGAACTGTCGATCCCCGCCGTCATCGTTCCGCCGAACCCCGGCGTCACTTCGGCACTCGGCTGCCTGCTCGTCGACATGCAGCACGACTTCTCGGAAAGCTACCTGAAGCCGGCCGCCGACGCCGACGCGACGGCGATCGAGGAGGCGTTCCTCCGCCTCGAACAGGAAGCGTCCGAGCGGCTTGCCCATGAAGGCGTCGCGGCCAAGGACGTGGTGCTCCAGCGCAGCATCGACATGATGTATCTCGGGCAGTGGCGGTCGCTCGCCGTCGCCGCACCAGCGCCGGTTACCGCCATCGCGCCGCTGGTCGAAGCCTTCCATCGCGAACATCAGCGCGAATACAACTTCCGTCGCGACGAGACGCCGGTCAGCCTGTTCCGCATCAACTTGAAGGCCGTCGGCATGGTGCCGAAGGCGTCGCTGGCACGCCACGAGCCGACGGCGCTCACCCCCGAGCCGAAGACGCGGCGGAGCGTCTGGTTTGCAGCCGACGCGGCGCTCGATACGCCCGTCTACGACCGCGAAACTCTGCCTGTCGGCTTCGTCTTCAAGGGACCGGCCATCGTCGAGCAGCTCGATTCCACCGTCGTCGTCCCGCCGGGAACGACCGCGGAGGTGGACACCTATCTCAACATCATCATCCGTATCGAAGGTGAAGCGAATGTCTGAACAGCAAAACCTTGACCCGGTGACCTTCGAGGTCCTGAAGAACTCCTTCATCACCAGCGTCGATCAGATGGCCGAGCAGATCCTGAGAACCTGCTACTCCTTCGTCATCTACAACCGAGACTTCTCCAGTGCCCTTCACGACGCCGAAGGCAATTCGGCAGCCCAAGGCAACCAGGACATCGCGGTCCATGTCGGCACGCTGCACTTCACCTGCAAGGACGTCATCCGCGCCTTCGGCGACGACATGCATCCGGGTGACGTCTACGCGATCAACGACCCCTATGCCGGTGGCACGCACTTCAACGACGTCCGGCTCATCCGGCCGATTTTCGTCGACGGCAGGATCATCGCCTTCAGCCAGTCGAACGGACATTGGTCGGATCTCGGCGGCAGCGTGCCCGGCTCCTTCGATGTCGCCGCCAAGGAGATGTTCAGGGAGGGGATGCGCATTACGCCGATCCGGCTCTACGACAAGGGGCGGTTCTGCAAGGACGTCGCCCACCTGATCGCCTCCAACACCCGCGATCCCGCCTCGATCATCGGCGACATTCACGCCCAGGCGCAGGCGACCCAGGTCTGCGAGCGCGAAATCCTGCGGCTCGTCGGCAAATACGGCGAGGGCACGGTGAAACAGGGGCTTGGTGCGGTCCAGGACTATGTCGAACGGGCCATGCGCCAGCGCATTGCGGCACTGCCCGACGGCGAATGGGAAACGCAGGACTTCATCGATCGCGACCCGGCCGGCAATGAGGGCATGATCCCGATCAAGGTCAAGCTGACGATCAAGGGCGATCGGGCGATCTACGACTTTACCGGCAGCCACCCGACCATCGGCTCGATCTACAATTCGGCTTTCGGCGCGACCTTCTCGGCGGTCGCGGCGGGCATGAAGACCTTCTTCCCCGACCTGCCGCTCAACAGCGGCTTCTACCGGGTGTTCGAAATCATCGCGCCGGAAGGTTCGATCGTCGACGCGAAGTGGCCGGTGGCCGTCACCGGCTTCCTCATGCCGTTCGAGAAGATCATGAACGCGATCTACGAGATCTGGTCGAAGATTATCCCGGAGCGCGCCATCGCCTGCGCCTTCAACCTTGAATATCTCCTGACCGGCGGGCGCGACGCCCGGGCCGCGGAAAAGCCGATCTTCATGTTCTACGACTGGTTGCC
Source organism: Ensifer sp. LC384 (assembly GCF_001695865.1). Taxonomy (NCBI): domain Bacteria; kingdom Pseudomonadati; phylum Pseudomonadota; class Alphaproteobacteria; order Hyphomicrobiales; family Rhizobiaceae; genus Ensifer; species Ensifer sp. LC384. The sequence continues at coordinate 85,978 of NZ_MBST01000078.1, read as the reverse complement.
CGGCGGTTGGGGCGGGCGCAACGGCATGGACGGCTGCAACGTGACGACGGCCTGCTTCGGAACCGGCCTGATGGCCCAGCCGGTCGAGGGTCAGGAGCGGGCAAACCCGATCCTGACCACCGAGTTCGAGGTGCTGACCGATTCGGCCGGCCCCGGCAAATGGCGCGGCGGAGCCGGTGTGCTCAAGACATCCCGCATGCTCGAAGCCGAAAACACGATCATTTCCTACATTTGCGACCGCGAACGCGCCATCGTCTGGGGCATCGAGGGCGGGTTGCCCTCGATGCCCCACGGACTGACGCTGACGCGCGAAAAGACCGGCGAAAAGGAATGGCTCGGCGCGACCTTCTCCGATGTCGCGATCGAAGCGGGGGACATCTTCTCGCGCCCGACGGCCGGCGGCGGCGGTTTCGGCGATCCGCTCGAGCGCGATCCGCAACGGGTTCTTGCCGATGTGATCGACGATTACGTCTCGGTCGAGCGGGCGGCGAAGGACTACGGCGTCGTCATCGACCCCGTCGATCCCGAAATCTGCGCTTACGAGATCGATGCCGCCGCGACGGCCGATTTGCGGCGACAGATCCGAACCGAGCGCCTGGGGTGGTTGGAGACGGATCCGGCTGAGGTTTCAGAGAAATTCAAGGCCGGCGAGATCGATGCGCTCGATGCCGTGCGCCGCCATGCCGTGATCCTCGACTGGGACACGGGCGACCTGCTGCCCGCCTCCACCGAACAGTTCCGCGACATGTATCGCAAACGGTCGGCGGCGGCCTGGCAATAAGGACGGAAACGCTTGGTGGGTGGGCGGCTCGCCCACCCGAGGACGGGGGGACGTTATGGCAGGTGTTACGATCGTCGCCGCGGGCGAGGACGACAGGTCCGCATGGAACGAACTTCATGCGGGATTTGCCGCCTTCTACGGGGTTCAGCAGACCGACGCGATGCGGGATCGGGTGTGGGGCTGGATCCGCGACGGTGAGCTCGAATGCCGGCTGGCGCTCGATCGCTCGGGCCGCCCGATCGCGTTGACCCATTTTCGCGAGTACATAAGGCCACTGATGGCGGCGCGCGGCGGCTTTCTCGACGATCTCTTCGTTGCGCCCGAGGCTCGCGGCAGCGGCGCGGCACCCGCCCTGATCCGCGCCGTCGCTGACATTGGGCGTGAACGCGGCTGGTCCGTCATCCGCTGGATCACGCGCGACAACAACTACAGGGCCCGCGGCCTTTACGATCAACTGGCCACCAGAACGGATTGGCTGACTTATGATATTGCCCTGTGAGCACGCATCAGAGTGATCACGCATCAGACCGGGAGACGCCGATGACCGCACAGCCCAATTCCACCGAAGCGCGGGACATGGCCTACCATCTCCATTCCTATACCAACCCTCGGAAGCTGGAGCGGGAGGGGCCGCTGATCATCGACCGGGCCGAGGGCATTCACGTCTTCGACAGCAGCGGCAAGCGCTATATCGAGGGCATGGCCGGGCTTTGGAGCGTGGGGGTCGGCTTCGGTGAAAAGCGGCTGGTCGAGGCGGCGCGCCGCCAGATGGAGAGGCTGCCCTACTACCACACCTTCTCGCAGAAATCGCACGGGCCGGTCGCCGATCTGGCTGAGAAGCTGATCACCATGGCGCCGGTGCCGATGTCCAAGGTCTATTTCGCCAACTCCGGATCCGAAGCGAACGACACCGCGATCAAGCTGGTGTGGTATCGTTCCAACGCGCTTGGCAAGCCGGAGAAGAAAAAGATCATTTCGCGCATCAAGGGCTATCATGGTGTCACAGCGTTGAGCGCCAGCCTGACGGGCTTGCCCAACAACCATCGCTCCTTCGATCTGCCGTTTTCCAACATCCTGCACACGACCTGCCCGCACTACCGCACCGGTGCAGAACCCGGGCAGGACGAGCTTGCCTTTTCGCGCTGCTGCGCTGAAGAGCTGGAGGCCCTCATCCTCGAGGAGGGACCGGAGACGATCGCTGCCTTCATCGGCGAGCCGGTCATGGGGGCCGGCGGCGTCATCGTTCCGCCGGAGGGCTATTGGGCGGCCATCCAGGACGTGCTGCGGAAATACGACATCCTGCTGATTGCCGACGAAGTGATCTGCGGTTTCGGGCGCACCGGCACCATGTTCGGATCTGAGACCTTCGGCATGCGGCCGGATATCATGACGCTTTCCAAGCAGCTGTCCTCGTCCTATCAGCCGATCGCTGCCCTTGTCATCAACGACACCGTCTATGAGCCGCTCGCCAATGAGGCGAACCGGATCGGAGCGCTCGGGCATGGATTTACGGCCAGCGGACATCCGGTCGCCGCTGCCGTGTCGCTCGAAAACCTTGAAATCATCGAGGAGAAGGACCTGGTCGGCAACGTCCGCCGTCTTGCGCCCCAATTCCTTGGCCGGCTCAACGCGCTCGAACGGCATCCGCTTGCGGTCGAAGCGCGGGGCGTCGGCCTCATCGGCGCGCTCGAACTCGAGCCGGCGGATGGTGCTGCCGCCGGGGCGACGGGCGCGCGGGCTGCTGCGATCCTGCAGAAGAATGGCCTGATCTGCCGCAATATCGGCGACTCGATCGCCTTTTGCCCACCGATGATCATCACGGCGGCGGAGATCGACGAGATGTTTGATATCGTCGAGGCGAGCCTTGGCGAGCTCGGCCGGCAGGCGGCGGCATAAGTATCCCGGTGCCGGGCTCGCATCATAGTGCGGGCTTCCGGTACACCGGGCCGTCGGCGCCTTCACGGCGGCGATAAACGGCGACCTCCGCGACAATCCAGTTGGGAACGGAGCAAAGAAAGGAGATGGCGCCGTATCCGTCTTCAATGGGGACAGGCAGGAAATCGGGCAGGATGAGGTCGAGGCGCACCGTGACCGCGACGAAGGTCAACGCGAAGGAGCGGATCATCCACGCCCTGTGCGCGACAAATCGGCGTTGAAAGACGGAGATTGACACGCCTTCGATCCTTGACATTAATAAGTCAAGTTGCTTGACTTATTAATGTCATTGAAACCTGGAGGGGAGGTCGTGATGTCGGCAGTTGAGCAGCGTTTCGGTTAGGTTGTCGGCGGGATCATGGCCACCTAGTTCCAACGTCACAGGTTTCCCAATGGATTATCTCGTCAATCTATCGCTGCTTCGACCAAAGCCCGACCTCGACCAGCGGATGGATGCCGCCGGGGTGACGATCAGGCGCGCTCTGGCGCCTGAGTTCGAACGGGTGACCGGCTGGGTGCGGCAGAAATTCGGGTCCGGTTCGGCCGGTGAGACCGCCGTCGCATTCGCCCGCCAGCCGCCAACCTGCTTTCTCGCCACGCGCGACGGAAACCTCATCGGCTTTGCCTGCCACGAGTCGATCGCGCGCGGCTTCTTCGGTCCGACCGGCGTCGATGAAGCGGCGCGCGGCGAAGGTATCGGGCATGCTTTGCTGCTTGCTTCTTTGTTCGACTTGAAGACGATGGGCTACGCCTATGCCATCATCGGCGACGTCGGACCGTCGGAGTTCTACGAGCGGACCGTCGGCGCCATGCCAATCCCCAATTCCGCGCCCGGCATCTATGCCGGCATGCTCAAGATCGACGACTAAACCTCCTGGAGATGATGATGACGATCGCCACCAAACCGGAATTTCGGCTGGAAACGCTCTGGACGCCGGCAAAGACGGATACCCAAGCGGTTTATTCGCTGACACTGACGAACGCCTCCGATCGCCCGCTGAAGGGTTTTCGCCTTTGCGTCTCCGGGCCAGCACGCATCGACCCCGCAGCGGTCGTCGAAGGCGGGACATTATTGAGCCGGCTTTCCAACCATTCCGAGTTTGCGCCGCCGGCTGAGCTGGTGCTTCAGCCGGGCAGCGCGTGGACAGTGAAAGCGCATGGAATGAGTTTCGCGCCGCAGCACTGGACCGATGGCGCCAACTCCGCCTATCTCGTTCTTGCCGACGGCAGCACCGCGCCAATCTCGGTCTTGCCGTCGCGCGCCCACGGCGACAATGCCGAACTGAAACGCGGTGCTGTCATCTATCCCGTACCGAAGGTCGCACCCGTCGCCGTTTCGGTCGTGCCCTGGCCGCAGGACGTGTCCGTCTCCGGCCGTATGACACCGCCGCTCGGGCTCGATCTTGCGCCGGAAGGGGCGGAAGCCGGGGCCGCAGCACTTGCCTTTGCCGAGCTGACGGGCAGCCTGTTTCCGGTCGAAGGCATTGTCCGGCCGGTGGCGGAAGGTGGCCTTCCGGCAACCCTCTCACTCTCCGGCGATCTTGCGGAGGAAGCCTATGTCATCCGCTTCTCGCCAGCGGGAGTGGCGGTGACCGGCGGCACGCGCACCGGCCTCCTCTACGGCCTGATCACGCTCGGGCAGATCCTGCGCGGCGCGAGGCTTCACCCCGGCACATTCCTGTTTCCGGCCGGCGGCGAGATCCGGGACGAGCCCGCGCTCGGCTGGCGCGGCACCCATCTCGACGTTGCCCGGCAGTTCTACAGCACTGCCGAGGTCTCCCGGTTCCTGCGGCTGATGGCCTGGAACAAACTCAACCGCTTCCACTGGCATCTGTCGGATGACGAAGCCTGGCGGATCGAGATCGACGCCTATCCGGCGCTGACCGATATCGGCGCCTGGCGCGGTCATGGCCGCAAGATCCCGCCGCTGCTCGGCTCCGGCCCGCAGGTCACTGGCGGCTACTACACCAAGGCTGCCGTTCGCGAGATCGTCGCCTTGGCGCAGACCCTCGGCATCGAGGTGATGCCGGAGATCGATGTCCCCGGACATTCCTTTGCCATGCTGCAGGCCATTCCCGAGCTGCGCGATCCCAACGAAACCGGCAGCTATTATTCCGTGCAGGGTTTCCCGGACAATTGCCTCAACCCGGCGCGCGAAGAAACCTATCGGGTGCTCGAGGTCGTCTTCGACGAACTGATCGAACTCTTCCCGTCGAAGATCATCCATGTCGGTGCCGACGAGGTGCCGCTCGGCGCCTGGTCGGGTTCGCCGCAGGCGCTCGAGCGGTTGCGCGCCATGGCCGGCGATGAGATGGCGGCGACCCACGCTCGACGGCTGAATGTCGTCACCAACACCCATGGGGCCGACGAGATCGACGGATCGGGGGCGGCGGTGCTGCAGGCGGAGTTCCTCGCCCGCGTCCAGGGGTTCCTCGCAAGCCGCGGCTGCGTCACCGGCGGCTGGCAGGAGGCCGCCCATGGCAACGTCATCGACAAGGAAAAATCGCTGCTCTTCGGTTGGCGAACGGTCGAGGCCAACGCCGAGCTTGCCGGCGAAGGCTACGATATCGTCGTTTGCCCGGGGCAGGTCTACTATCTCGACATGGCCAACAGCCCGGCCTGGTCCGAGCCCGGCGCCAGCTGGGCGGGGTGGTCGGATCCGGAAAAACTGTACCTGTTCGATCCGATCGAAGGTTGGACCGACAGCCAGAAGAAGCATCTGCGCGGCTTGCAGTGCTGCATCTGGTCCGAGCCGATGACCGATCGAGGGGTGTTCGATCGCCTGGTGTTCCCACGGCTATCGGCCCTGGCCGAAACCGGCTGGACCCGCCCGGAGCGCAAGAATTTCAAACGCTTCGAGGCGCTGGTCGGGCTGATGCCGGTGCTCTACGGCTTCTACTCCGAGCAGTAATCCTGTGGCTGAACGGGGCGTCAAAGCGATTTGATGCCTCGTTCCCCGTGCATTTTTGGGTGGGCAGACGCCGCGAATCAGCGTTTGCGGCGCGGCCGCAACCCGTGACATAAGGGCGCCGCAACGTTTCGGGCCCCTAAAATATGATTCGTATCGAGAATATCAGCAAACAGCTCAGCCACCGGATTCTTTTCATCGAGGCATCCGCAGCCCTCAACAAGGGCGAGAAGGTCGGCCTCGTCGGCCCCAATGGGGCGGGCAAGACGTCGCTCTTCCGGATGATCACCGGAGAAGAGATGCCGGACGAAGGCCAGGTCGCCGTCGATAAGGGCGTGACGATCGGTTACTTCAACCAGGATGTCGGCGAGATGTCGGGCGGCAGCGCTGTGGCCGAGGTGATGAACGGTGCCGGTCCGGTGAGCACCGTTGCCGCCGAACTGCACGAGCTTGAAGCCGCCATGGTCGATCCCGATCGTCTCGATGAGATGGACGCGATCATCGAGCGCTACGGCGAGGTGCAGGCACGCTACGAGGAACTCGACGGCTACGCGCTGGAGGGTCGCGCGCGGGAAGTGCTGGCGGGCTTGAGCTTCTCCCAGGAGATGATGGACGGCGACGTCGGCGCGCTTTCGGGCGGCTGGAAGATGCGCGTCGCGCTCGCCCGCATCCTGCTGATGCGCCCCGATGTGATGCTGCTCGACGAACCGAGCAACCACCTGGATCTCGAAAGCCTGATCTGGCTTGAAGCCTTCCTCAAGGGTTATGAAGGCGCGCTGCTGATGACCTCGCACGATCGCGAGTTCATGAACCGGATCATCACCAAGGTGGTCGAGATCGACGGCGGCTCGCTCAACAGCTATTCCGGCGACTACGGGTTCTATGAGCAGCAGCGGGCGCAGAACGAAAAGCACCAGCTGGCCCAGTTCGAACGCCAGCAGGCGATGCTCGCCAAGGAGATCAAGTTCATCGAGCGCTTCAAGGCGCGTGCCTCGCACGCAGCCCAGGTGCAGAGCCGGGTCAAGAAACTCGAAAAGATCGATCGGGTCGAGCCGCCGAAGCGCCGGCAGACCGTGTCGTTCGAGTTCCGGCCGGCGCCGCGGTCGGGCGAAGACGTGGTCAACCTCAAGAACGTGCACAAGAAATACGGCGAGCGCAGCATCTATGAGGGCCTGGACTTTATGGTACGCCGCCGCGAGCGCTGGTGCATCATGGGCATCAACGGCGCCGGCAAGTCCACGCTTTTGAAGCTGGTGACGGGCTCGACCGATCCGGACGAGGGCAGCGTTGCGCTCGGAGCCAGCGTGAAGATGGGCTACTTCGCCCAGCACGCCATGGATCTGCTCGATGGCGAGCGCACGGTGTTCCAGTCGCTGGAAGATGCGTTCCCGCAGGCCGGTCAAGGCCCGCTCAGGGCGCTCGCCGGCTGCTTCGGCTTTTCGGGCGACGACGTCGAGAAGCGGTGCCGCGTGCTTTCCGGCGGCGAGAAGGCGCGGCTGGTGATGGCGATGATGCTGTTCGATCCGCCGAACCTGCTGGTGCTCGACGAGCCCACCAACCACCTCGATCTCGACACCAAGGAAATGCTGATCAAGGCGTTGGCGCAGTACGAAGGCACGATGCTGTTCGTCTCGCACGACCGCCATTTCCTGGCGGCGCTGTCCAATCGGGTTCTGGAGCTGACGCCCGACGGCGTGCATCAATATGGCGGTGGCTATACCGAATATGTCGCGCGCACCGGCCAGGAGGCGCCGGGCCTGCGCAGCTAATTTCGATCGGTCGCGGTTCTGCAGCGACCGATGCCTGTAACGACAAGAGCCGAAGCACGTCACGTGCTTCGGCTCTTGTCGTTTTTCGATGCTCTATCCCGAAATGGCAGCACCGGTTCGGGCGACCGCTATCAGGCGCGCTCTTCCCAGACCTTCGCCAGCTCGACCAATGTCTTGACCGCCCGCTCCATGTCCTGGCGGCTGACCCATTCCAGCGGCGAGTGAAAGGCATGGCCGCCGGCGAAGATGTTGGGGCAGGGCAGCCCCATGAACGACAAGCGCGAGCCGTCGGTGCCGCCGCGGATGCTGCCGCGCACCGGCGTCATGCCGGCGCGGCGCACCGCCTCGAGCGCATTGTCGGCGATCTCGGGATTGCGGGCGAGGATCGCCTTCATGTTGCGATACTGCTGCTTGACCTCGAAGGTGTAGGAAGAGCCGGGATAGGCGGCGATCACTTGCCTGACGATGCCCTCGATCATGGCTTCCTTGGTCGCCAGGCCCTCGTCCTCGAAATCGCGGACGATCAGGCTGAAGCTGGCTTTTTCCATCGTGCCGGTCACGCCGGTCGGGTGAATGAATCCTTCGCGGCCTTCAGTGCTTTCAGGGGCGATGTCCCTCGGCAGGCGGTCGATGATGGCGCCGGCGATCTTGATGGCGTTCTCCATCTTGCCCTTGGCAAAGCCCGGATGGATGGCGACGCCTGATATGGTGATCTCGACACCGTCGGCGGAGAAGGTCTCGTCTTCGATGTGGCCGGCAGTTTCGCCGTCGATGGTGTAGCCGAACTGGGCGCCGAGCTTTTTCAGGTCGACCTTGTCGGCGCCGCGACCGACTTCTTCGTCGGGGGTGAACAGGATACGGATGGTGCCGTGCCTGACATCAGGATTGTCCATCAGGAACTGTGCCGCCGACATGATCTCGGCAACGCCGGCCTTATCGTCCGCACCCAAAAGCGTGGTGCCGTCGGTTGTGATGATGTCATTGCCGATCTGGTCGAGCAGAACCGGGTGCTCGCTGACGCGAATGACCTGCTGCGGATCGCCGGGCAGACGGATATCGCCGCCCTGGTAGTTCCTGACGATCTGCGGCTTGACATTGGTGCCGGTAAAATCGGGTGCCGTGTCCATGTGCGAGCAGAAGCAGATGACCGGGACCGGCTTGTCGACGTTTGACGGAATGGTTGCATAGACATAGCCGTATTCGTCGAGATGCGCGTCCGATACGCCCATCGCCAGCAGCTCTTCGACCAGAAGCCGGCCGAGGGTCTTCTGTTTCTCGGTTGTGGGCTGGGTCTTCGATTTGGCATCCGATTGGGTGTCGATAACGACGTAGCGAAGAAAGCGGTCGATAACAGTGTCGGTCATGGGCAAAGCGTCCAATATATCTGCGTCAACGATAGTCCCGCTATAGCCTTCGCCGGTGCCGCCGTGAATGGACTTTTCGCCGCGCCGACGGGTTTTGTCGACGCGGCGGAGGTCGATCGGGTCGCTGGAACCGCTATTCGGGCCTATCGACCTGACTTGTTCGGCGCGATGCGCCTATCAGCCGCCGGTCGCTGGTTGGCGGCGTCGGTCACAACGATTTTGCGGTCGAACACTCGAGTGCGGTTTCCGCCTTGGCGCGCAGGCCGAAGACGAGCAGGCTTGCTGCGGCCGAGAGCCAGACGCCGATCGCGCCGTAGAGCATGACCCAGCCAAAACCGTCCCGCAGCGCCGTCTGGATGACGGTTTCCGACAGGCCGTCGTCGGACGACAGCATGCCGCCGGCCGAGATTTTCTCGGCGAGCGTGCGCAGCCCGGTGTCGGCTGTCTGCCCGAAAAGCGAGCTTTGCAGCGAAGACAGGACGCCTTCGACCAGGATCAGGCCCATGAGCGCAATGTTGATCGCCAGCGAAATCATCCGTGCGCTGGTGTCGATGCCCGAGGCCATGCCGGCGCGCTCAGCGGCGACCGCGCCGGTCGCGGCGTTGGTGACTGTCGTGTTGGTGAAGCCGAGGCCGATGCCCGCCACCACGCATCCCGGCAGCATCGTCAGCCAGCTGGCGTTGGCGACGCTGCTGCCGATCTTCATCATGAGGAAGCCGAGACCGATGGTGAACAGCCCGGCCGGGATGACGATCCCCGGACGAAGGCGAAGCATCAGGCGCTCGGCAAAGGGCGGGACCACGAGCGGGGGAAGCGTGTAGGCCAGCAGTGCGATGCTCGCGGTCACGCCGTCATAGCCGAGTCCTGCCTGAAACCAGATCGGCAGATAGATCATGAACGGCCAGAAGCTGATGTTCATGCCCATCGAACCGAACAGCGCGCCGGAGAAGCTGCGGATGCGGAACGCCGAAAAATCGAACATCGGCCGGGCGCTGACTTTTTCGGCAATGACGAAGCCGATCAGGCTGACGATGGCAATGCCGAGGATCGACAGTGCGGTCGGGCTGGTAAAGCCGAGTTCAGGGCCTTGTGTGATAAAATAAGCGAGGCAGAAGACCGCGGCCGACAACGTCACGATGCCGGCGATGTCGAGGCTCTCGGCTTCAGGGTCACGCGACTCCTGTACGCCCGCGAGCGCAAGCGCCATCGTGATGCCTGAAAGCACGACGTGGACCAGAAACACCCATTCCCAGCTTAACAGCGCGACGGTCGCGCCACCGACGATCGGACCAAAGCCGAGCCCGATGCCGAAGATGATGCCCCACCAGCTGAACGCGATCCCGCGCTGGCGGCCGGATTGGAACTGGTGCGACAGGACGGCGATCTGGCAGATGAGCATCACGCCGCCGGCCATGCCCTGGATGAAGCGAGCGACGATCAATACCGAGGTGTTGTCGGTCAATCCGCAGATCAGCGAGGCGATGCCGAAGGCGATGATACCAACGACGAAGACGCGCTTGCGGCCGTAGCGATCGGCCAGTGTTCCGGCCGCCATCAGAACCGCCGTGACGGCGATGGTATAGGCGTTCATGATCCATTGCAGCTGCTTGAAATCTGCGCCCAGCACCTGCTCCAGCGTCGGCAGGATTGCCGGAATGCTCGAAATCTCCAGGCCGAACATCAGCGAGGACAGGCAGACGGCTGCTAGTGCCAGCGCACTGCGGCGGGTTATGGGTTCGTTCATGCTCATGGTCTTTCGATGCTGCGGCGGGTCGCGTGGAAATCCGGGTAAGGCCTTTCGACACGCTCCGCCCGAATTGATATCGCTTGGGGACCGGGGCACCATAGTCGGGCCTTGATCACAACTGAATTGTATGCGTAGCTATTTCAGAGATAACAAAATCGGATGATTGGAATGACGACGCTGGATGTGGACGCGGTTCAGGCATTTGTCGCGATTGCCGATTTCCAGAGTTTTACCCGCGCGGCGGAGTTCCTCGGCAGCACGCAAGGGGCGATCAGCGTCAAGTTGAAACGGCTCGAAGATCGGCTCGGGGTCAGGCTGCTCGAGCGGACGCCGAGACAGGTCCGGCTTTCGGCACAGGGCGCCGTCTTCATCGAGGGCGCGCGCGAATTCCTTGCCGCCCATGAGCGAGCCCTGGCCGGGCTGTCGTCCACGCGTCGCCGCTTCGGCCTTGGCATCGCCGCCCATGTCGCCGGGCCCGAAGTGCCGACCTTGCTGGCGCGTCTTTATGCCCATGACCCGGGATTGTGCATCGAGGTCAGGCTCGAGACATCGCGAAACCTGCTTGGCGCCTTTGATCGTGGCGAGCTCGATGCCGTCATCATCCGCCGCGACGAGGACCGGCGCGACGGCGAGACGCTTGGACCGGAACACTTCGGCTGGTTCGCTTCACCGGGCTTCGCACGCGCGCCGGGTGAACCGCTTCGCTTGGCGGCGCTTGCGCCGCTCTGCGGCGTGCGCGATATCGCCACCCGCGCGCTCGATGCGGCTGGCGTTCCCTGGGTCGAGGTGTTCGTCGGCGTGTCGACTGCCGTCAACGCGGCAGTTTCGGCGGGGCTCGCCGTTGCCCCCTTCTCATGCCGCCTTGCACCCTCCGATACGGTCGAAGTCAGCAAGCGGTTCGGCCTGCCGCCGCTTCCGTCCTCGGAGATCGTTCTGCATTCGACCTTGACCGATGCGCGATCCCGCAAGGCCCTGCAAACCCTTGCCGCCGCCTTTAGGGAGCGGCATTCGGCTTCGAGCGAAACCGAGACGTCGGCGCAAAAGACGTGGCCGAAGATCGAGCTGTCAGCGTCCTGAATGCCGCGGGCGCGGCACATGGATGTCCTGCCCGCTGCCGTTGCTTAGTCTGAGGCGCAGTTCCCTAAAACAAAAGCGATTCCGGGGACGCCGTGCGGGGATGTTTAGCGCGCGGCGCCTACGCGCCGTTGTTCCAAACCGATCCTGCGCGCCGGCGCCGCGGGCGCCTTGACCCAGCCTTGGCCGGTCGGCGGCTTTCTATCGGGTCTGCTGGCGCTCGGTCCCTTCAGCCAGCGAATGATGGCCTCGAAGCCGTGCTTGGCGAGGCGTTTCGTGATCCGCAGACTGTCGTCGTCGAGATCGCAGGCGACGCCGATTTCCTTCCAGTCGAGCTTGTTGCCGGTCTGGGGTGGCATCGTACGCCGGGTCACGAAGTCCAGCATGTAGTGACGGAGGTTTTCGTAGTCGTGCTTGGGAAGGGCGCGGGCGAGCCGGAGCTCGCAAAACGATTCAATCTTTTGATGAAAACTGTGAACCGGGGCAGTCAATGGGGGCATGTCACTTGCAACTCATACGTGGTTAACCGGCGAGACGCCGGGGTACGGGCAGCTAAGTGAATCGCGTTAATGAAGCGTTTCGCTAGCTGGGTGCTCATCGACGGCCGCGCCGAGGAGCCTGTAAAAAAATGGCGGAAGCCCAATCACTTCGTGATGATTGGGCCTCGCTTCTGCCTCTGTAGACCGTCCGATATGACGGCTTACTGAGATAGTCGGCTCTGTTCGCTTAGGAGAAGGTCAACGCGCGGTCGCCGTCCGCATCCCTGATGCGGGTGGGAAGCCCGATCCGGTTGAGGATGTCGAGGAACGGGCGCGGCGGCAGCTCCTCGACGTTGACCATCCGCTTCACATCCCATTCGCCCGAAGCGATCAGCATGGCGGCGGCGACCGGCGGCACGCCGGCGGTGTAGGAAATGCCCTGCGAACCCACTTCTTCGAAGGCTTCCCGGTGGTCGGCTACGTTGTAGATGAAGACTTCGCGTTCCTCGCCGTCCTTCACGCCCTTGACGAAATCGCCGATGCAGGTCTTGCCCTGATAGTTCGGCGCAAGCGAAGACGGATCCGGCAGCACCGCCTTGACCACCTTCAATGGGACGACTTCGAGACCTTCGGCCGTTTTCACCGGCTGTTCCGACAGCAGGCCGAGGTTTTTCAAGACGGTGAAGACGTTGATGTAGTGATCGCCGAAACCCATCCAGAAGCGGACGTCGGCGCCGTCCATGTGCTTGGCCAGCGAGTGAACCTCGTCGTGGCCGGTCATATAGGCCTTGCATTTGCCGACCACCGGCAGGTCGTATTCCTTGCCGATCTCGAACATCGAATTGGTCTGCCACTGGCCGTTCTGCCAGGAATAGACGACGCCGGTAAATTCGCGGAAGTTGATCTCCGGGTTGAAGTTGGTGGCGAAATATTTGCCGTGGCTGCCGGCATTGATGTCGACGATGTCGACGGCGGTCACCCGGTTGAAATACTCATCCTTGGCGAGCCGCGCATAGGCGTTGACCACGCCCGGGTCGAAGCCGACGCCGAGAATGGCGGTGATGCCCTTTTCCTTGCATTCCTGCGCACGCTTCCATTCGTAGTTTCCGTACCACGGCGGCGTCTCGCAGATCTTCTTCGGATCCTCATGGATCGCGGTGTCCATGTAGGCAGCACCCGTATCCATGCAGGCGCGCAGCACCGACATGTTGACGAAGGCGGAGCCGACATTGATGACGATGCCGGCTTTGGTCTTTTCGATCAGCGCCTTCGTCGCCTCGACATCCATGGCGTCGAGCGCATGGGCTTCGAGCGTCACTGCCGTCTTGAGGCTCTTCTTCTCGCTGATCGAGTCGACGATCGCGCGGCACTTTTCGACCGTTCTGGATGCGATATGGATGTCTCCCAGTACATCGCAGTTCTGTGCGCACTTGTGCGCCACGACCTGAGCCACGCCACCGGCGCCGATGATGAGAACGTTCTTTTTCATTTCGGGGGATTTCTCCTTTTCCCTTGGGGATGTGACGGGCCTGGAGCGCCGTGCGTTCAGAAGAACGCACTAAGGACGCTCCAGCCCTTTGATTCCAAAGCATCTTATCCGCCTTCAGTGGCATCACTTGAAGGCGGGATGCTCTAGGAGAGGCTCTGTTCGTAGTCGGCGAAGGTGAATTCGCGGACAAGCCTGACGCTGCCGTCAAGGTCCCGGATGGCGATCGAAGGCATGCCGACGCCGTTGAACCAGTTCTTCTTGACCATGGTGTAGCCGGCCGCGTCCTGGAACGAGACGCGGTCGCCGACCTCAAGCGGCTCGGGAAAGCGGAACTCGCCGAAGATATCGCCAGCCAGGCAGGACTTGCCGCAGATCATGACGCTGTGCGGCCCTGCATTCGGCTCGACCTTTGCGCTTTCGCGGTAGATCAGCAGGTCGAGCATGTGCGCCTCGATCGAGCTGTCGACGATGGCGAGATCCTTGCCGTTGTTGAGCGTGTCGAGAACGGTGGTCTCGAGCGTCGTGCTCCTGGTGATCGCGGCTTCGCCGGGCTCGAGATAGACCTGAACGCCATGGCGGCCCGAAAAGGCTTTCAGCCGCTCGCAGAAGGCATCGACCGGATAATCGTCGCCGGTGAAGTGAATGCCGCCGCCGAGGCTGATCCAGTCGGCGCAGGCAAGCAACGCGCCGAACTTTTCCTCGATCTCCGACAGCATCCGGTCGAACAGGCCGAAATCCTTGTTCTCGCAATTGTTGTGGATCATGAAGCCGTTGATGCGGTCCATGACCGCCTCGACCTTGGCTGCATCCCATTCGCCAAGCCGGCTGAAGGGGCGGGCGGGATCGGCGAGGTCGAAACTGGACGAGCTCATGCCCGGATTGAGGCGCAGGCCGCGGGCAATGCCCGATGCCTTGTCAGTGAAACGATCGAGCTGGCCGATCGAGTTGAAGATGATCTTGTCGGCATGGCCGATCACCTCGTCGATTTCGTTGTCGTCATAGGCGACGCTGTAGGCATGGGTTTCGCCGCCGAATTTCTCGCGCCCGAGCCGCACCTCGTAGAGCGAGGAAGAGGTCGTGCCATCCATATATTCGCGCATCAGATCGAACACCGACCAGGTGGCGAAGCATTTGAGCGCGAGCAGCGCCTTGGCGCCCGATCGTTCGCGCACATAGGCAATCTTCTCCATGTTGCGAAGCAGCTTTGCCTTGTCGATCAGATAATAGGGGGTCTGGATCATGATGTGCCTTGTGTCTTCAAAAGCTTGCGCTGTCGGTGGAAAGGAGGAGGGTTATCTGACGGTCAGCCCGAGCGCCCGTCGTTTCATGACGCGGGCGGCAAGCGAGATATTGACCGAGCGTTTAGAGCGGTAGTTCGTGGCCAATGCCGCCGCGTTGCCTGCTTCTTGGAAAGCGCCTGCTCGGCCACGCGAAGCGTCAGGCCGGCGTGGCGCCAGAGGGCGTGGACGATGGCGAGGCTGACACGCGCCGTCGAGCACAGTTCGAAGCGCTCAGGTTTGCCCGCGCTAGCCGAGCGTCGTGCGCTCATCAGCATGTCGCAATCGAACAGTTCGCCGAGCGCTGCCCGGCTTTCTCCGAATGCGGTTACGATGTCGAACTCGGTGAACAGGCCCGAGCGCCAGCTGTCAGTTTGCGGGATATTTTTCATTTACGCTGTCGAGAACTAAGGGCCTGCTCGCGATCAGGAAGTCCGCTGGAGGCGGTACGAGCCGGCAATCGATTTCATCGTCTCAGCTAGAAGGGAGATAGCTGGGATGGAGTGACATGCCCCGGACGCGTACGACAAAAGCCGCGGCCGGGTTACGATCCCGCTTTGAGGCGCACGGGTTCTCGAAGGGCATATGAAGTCACGATCAGCATGCAGCTATCGTAAATGCGACGGCGCATATGTCAAGGCGATGGGCCCGATGTGCTGAGCCGTCGCAGTCTCCAGGTGCTTCCGTCGTCGGTGCCAGCGGCCTCTGTTCGGCTTAGCCAAGCAAGATCGCCGACCGCGGCGCAGTCGCCGAATTGAACGGAACCACGGCGAACCCGGCGCTGTCCGTCACCCGGGTCCAAAGGCGGTTTCAAGCCGGGGCGCCTTCCACGGAGCCAACACAGGCGATGCCTTCCCGAGTAGGAAAAAATCCCGGCGGCTACCCGAATATTGGAAGAGCGATCCCACTCAGGCTTTGGGTCTGGTTTTGCATTGATTGAGAACCGGGCGCGGAGCTGTCACATTATCAGGGTCGCTTGATGTGCAGCCATCCTCCCGGCTGGGATAGCGATGTTCCCTCTGGAGGTTATACCTCTCACTTTGAGGCCGCCGTCTGAATGGTGGCCTTTTTCTTTTCAAGGTCTCGACTGCTGGCAAAACCACACCCAAAAGGGGCGGACTTGCGGACTCGAAATCGCCGTGGTAACGTTCCCACGAATTCATGCCATGGGAGGGCGTGTTTGATGCAGCGGAGGCGACCGACGATCATTGACGTCGCGCGCAAGGCAGGGGTGTCCAAGAGCACCGCCGGCCGGGCACTCTCCGGCGCGTCCAATGTTACGGACGAGGCGCGCGAGCGGGTCCTCGATGCTGCCCGCGCCGTCGGCTATGAGCGCAACGATCTCGCCGTCGGCATGCGGTCCGGCCGCACCGGTTTGCTCGGCCTTGTCATTCCAGACATCACCAACCCGTTCTGGGCCGAGGTGGCGCGCGGCGCGCAGGATCGCGCCGCCGAAAACGGGACCTCGCTCCTGGTGTTTTCTTCCGATTGGGATCACAGCCGCGAAGCCAGCCATCTCCGGGCCCTGCGGCAGGCGCGGGTCGATGGCGCCATCATCAATCCGGTCGCCGACAATTTCGACGATCTCGACCGGTTCGGGCTGCCCTTCGTGCTGATCGGTTCGAGTGCCGAGCGTTTTCCCGCGACCTCCAGCGTCGGTTCCGATATCGCCCAGGCCGTACGGCTCGGCATGGACCACTTGGTTTCCAAGGGGCACCATGCACCGGCACTGATCCTGGGGCCGAAGTCGCGCATCGCGCGCGCCCGGTTTCTGCGGACCTTCCATGAGCATTGCGTCGATCGCGACATCGACCCGGCGGCATTGCCGATGGAGGATGGCGAATACACCGTTGAAGGTGGGCGCACGGCGATGATGCGGCTCCTGCAACGCGACCGGGTCGGCCATCTCGCTGTATTCGCCGCGAACGATCTCATGGCGCTCGGCGCCATGGTCGCCGTGCGCGAAGCCGGGTTGCGCTGCCCGGACGATGTCTCGATCCTGGGGTTCGACGGCATTCCCGCCGGGGCGTTTTCCTGGCCGGGACTGACGACGGTCGCGAAGCCCGGGCGGGAGATCGGCGTGCGCGCCGTCGACTGCCTGTTCGACGAAATCGCCGGCCGCCCCGAGCATGGCCGGGTGTTCATGCCATGCCGGCTTATCGAGCGCGGCTCGTTGGCCGATCTGTCGCTCAACCAGCCCAGACGCGTAGCCAGCTCCGGGAGGGGGTAAGGGAATGACCAATCGCGAGGAGGCGATGATTTCGCCTAAGTTTGGGAACGTTCCCAAATCGAGCGCACGCCGCAGGCCGGGACGCCTCGCGCTCGCCGCCGATGGCTGGCGTCGCTGGTGGCCCTATTACGTCATGATGGCGCCGGGCATCCTGTTCTTCCTCGTCTTCCATTACCTGCCGATCTGGGAAGCGCGCATCGCCTTCGAACAGGTCAGGATCGTCCCGCCCAACATCTGGGTGGGCATCAAGCATTTCCAGGTGCTGTTCTCCTCGCCGGTGTTCTGGCAGGTGCTGGCCAACACGCTGATCATCTCGGCGATGAAGATGGTGTTCTTCCTGCCGGTGCCGATCATCGTCGCGCTGTTGCTGAACGAGGTCCGCGGCGGTTCGCTGCGCAAGTTCATCCAGTCGGCGATCTACCTGCCGCATTTCCTGTCCTGGGTGGTGATCGCCGGCATCTTCATCGCCGCGCTGTCGCCGACCGACGGTGCCGTCAACAATCTCATGGGCATGGCCGGCATGGCGCCGCGGTCGTTCATGACCGATACCGGCGCCATCCGCTGGGTGCTCGTTTTTACCGAAATCTGGCGTTCGGCCGGTTGGGACAGCCTGCTCTATCTCGCCGCCATCATCGCCATCGACCAGCAGCTTTATGATGCCGCCGAGATCGACGGCGCAAACCGCTGGCAGAAGATCCGCCACGTCACCCTGCCGGGCATCGTGCCGACGATCGCGACGCTGTTCATCCTCAATGCCGGCATGTTCCTCAACGCCGACCTCAACCAGGTGATCAATCTCTCCAACGACGTGGTGCGCAGCAAGATCGATATCGTCGATACCTATGTCTACCGCATCGGGTTGCAGACCGGCGAATACTCGCTGGCAACGGCGGCCGGCCTGTTCAAGGCCGTGCTCGGCACGATGATGATCGTGATCGCCCACTTCGTCTCCAAGCGCCTGACCGGAAAGGGAGTCTGGTAATGGCCCTGTCGCGCAAGACTCCGCTCGAACGCATCGAATATGCGATCATCGTTTCGACGCTGCTGCTGCTCGTCGTCGTCACGGTCCAGCCGATCCTGAACCTTCTGGCCATCTCGCTTTCGGAACCCGGCAAGGTGCCGGGCATGAGCGGCTTGAGGATCGTGCCGGACGGGCTTTCGTTTGAGGTCTGGAGCGTTCTGCTGCAGCACCCCAATGTGCAGCGTGGCATCTTCAACTCGATCTTCATCACCGCCGTCAGCACCGTGATCGGCGTCGTCGGCACCGCGTTGATGGCCTGGGGCCTTTCGCGACCGGGTTTGCCCGGCCGCAAGGCGTTGTTCATCCTCGTACTCGTCACCATCGTCTTCGAGCCGGGCATCATTCCCGATTACTTCGTCAACAAGCGCTTGGGCCTGCTCGACAGCTACTGGTCGGTGATCCTCTTCAAGGCGGTCAATGCCTGGTACCTGATCATCCTCATCCGCTTCTTCGAGGAGATCCCGAAGGAGCTGCTGGAAGCCGCCGAACTCGATGGTGCCAACCCTTTCCAGGTCTTCTGGCATCTGGTCCTGCCGCTGGCCAAGCCGGCGCTCGCGACCATCTCGCTGTTCTACCTCGTTTTTCACTGGAACGAGTTCTTCCGCGCGATGATCTACCTGAACGACCAGGAGAAATGGCCGCTGCAGGTGGTGCTGCGCCAGTTCGTCATCGACGGCGACAAGGTCGCGATCGTCGGTGCCAACAACGCCAGCAACAACACCGGCGCCAGCCAGATCAACCTGCGCGCGCTCAAGGCCGGCATGATCCTTCTGACCATCGTGCCGATCCTCGCGATCTACCCGCTGATCCTGAAATTCTTCACCAAGGGAACCATGAGCGGCGCGCTCAAGGGCTAGTGCGAGACGAGTTCAAACAAAGAAGCCTATCTAAACGGAGGAGACGAAATGCTTAGAAAAATGGTCCTGCTGGCATCGACAGCCCTGGCGCTCAGCCTCGGCGCGGCCGCCCCGACAATGGCCGAACCGATCAAGATCCGGGTCGTGTCCAAGGACTTCACCCCGTCCAATCCTGACGACGTCAAGCACCTGCAGCGCATTGAGGACGCGCTCAGGGCGCAGGGCACCGATCTCGACATCGAACTCGTCGACCTGCCGTCTTCCGGCTACGCCGACAAATTGTCGGTCATGCTGCTGTCGGGCGACATTCCGGACCTGATCTATTTCCAGGGCGGCGACGCCAAGATGGTCGAACAGGGCGTGCTTGAAGACCTCGGCCCGATGCTGGCCGACACGAAATATCTCAAAGACGCGCTGTGGCCGCACAATGTCGAGCGGCTGAAGAACTATCCCTACCTGCTCTATGTCTATCCGGTGCGCGGGCCGCAGCCGGTGATCCGCAAGGACTGGCTGGAAAAGACCGGCCTCAAGGCGCCTGAAACCGTCGAAGACTATGTCACCCTGTTCAAGGCCATCAAGGACAGCGATCTCGACGGCAACGGCGTCGCCGACAGCTACGGCGTGACCACCGCCGACAACACAAACGAGCTCGATTCTATCTTCAACCAGGCATTCGGCATCACCGGCACCTGGATGAAGAACGCAGGCGGCGAGTGGGTGCATGCGCGCGTCACCGCTGAGGAGAAGGACAAGATCGCCTTCTACGCCTCGCTGCGCGAACAGGGCCTCTACGATCCAGAGTACATCACCACCAAGTTCGACGTGAAGGAAGACAAGTTCTACACCGGCAAGGCAGGGGTGATCTTCGGCTCCTCCGGCGAGGTCATCGACATCTATGGCGGCAAGATGCGCCAGGTCCATCCGGGCGCCGAGCTCGTGCTTCTGGCGCCGCCGAAGGGACCGGGAGGCCAGGGCCTCGCCGCCGTCGACGTCTCCAAGGAATCGCGCGGCCTGGCGATCTCGACCATCTCCGAGCACAAGGCCGAAGTGATGAAGCTGCTGGACTTCATGGCAAGTCCCGAAGGCCAGATGTTCGACCGCCTCGGCTTCGAGGGCCAGGAATACACCAAGGACGGTGATGCCTATAAGGTCACCGACAAGATCGCGACCTGGTACGCCCGCTTCATGGTTGCGGCCAACTGGACCCCGCCCGTCGTCTGGCAGTCCGAAGCGGCCCAGCAGTCGCTGGCGACGATCCAGGAAGACTTCAAGCCGGACAACACCTTCGTATGGCCGGCCGACTACGCCGCCGATCTCGATGCGACCGAAAACGTCTATCGGTCCTGGGTCTACAAGTTCATTTCCGGCGCCGCCAAGATGGATCAGTGGGACCAGTATGTCGCGGAGTGGGAAGCGGCCGGCGGCAAACGTCTCAATGACTATGCAAGGACGGTTCTAGATGCAGAAAAGTAGCGTTCAAGGGCTCTCCCTGAAGGGGAGGGTCCGCGCGCTCATCCATGGTGTCGCTCTCGGCGACGCCATGGGGGCGCCGGTCGAAAAACTGTCGGCCGCCGAGATCGCGGCGCGATATGGGCGGGTGACGTCGCTTAACACCGAGTGGCACAAGATGTCGCTCGACGCCACGGCCCGCAACGGCCGGGTGCGCGGCAACGGCATTGTCACCGACGACACGCTGATGACGCTCTGCCTGATGGATATCTATGGCGAGGTCGGCAGGCATCTCGATGCCTGGGACATGGCCGACGGCATGGTCAAACAGATCGCCTGGGTGTCGCGCTACGTGCCGGAACTGCAGCGCGAAGCGATGCTGATCGAGCGGCTGTTCTATCCGGAAAAATGGATCTTCCAGCGCCATCAGCTGGCATCTTGCGATCCGCGCCAGGGCGGCATCGGCAACATGGTCAATTGCGGCGCGGCGATGTATGTGGCGCCGATCGGTGTCGTCAACGCCTGCGATCCGAAGGCTGCCTATGACGAGGCGATTGCGTTCGCCTCCGGCCACCAGGAAAGTTTTGGCCTTGAAGCAGCCGGTGCATTCGCCGCCGCGGTTGCAGCGGCCTTCATTCCGGCCACCGATATCGAAGGCGTGATCGGTACCGTTCTGGCGCTGGCCAAGGACGGCACGCGCAACGCCATTACCGACATCGCCGAAGTGGCGCGCAAGCTCAAGGCACAGGGCGCCGACTATGCGACGGTCGTCGCCGCGTTCCATAAGGCCATCGCGCCCTATTCTCCCATGGGCGACGACGTCAACCACACCGCTGCCAAGGCCGGACGGCTGACTGGCGCCTATCAGCCCAACCGCCTCGGCTCGATCGAAGAACTGCCTTTGGCGCTTGGATTTTGCCTGTTCAACGGCGGCGATTTCCGCCGCTCGATCGAGGACGGCATCAATTCCGGCCGCGATACCGACTCCATCGGCGTCATGGCCGGTGCGATCCTTGGCGCGATGCACGGCGAAGGCGTCATCGACGCTGCCGACTGCGCCTTGCTCGACCAGGTCAACAGGCTCGACCTCACCGCCTCCGCCGATCGGTTCACCGAAACGGCAACAGCCATTCTCGCTGTAGACCAGGCGACCGCCGACAGGCGGGCCAGCTTCCGCGCCGCCCTCACATTTTGATTGATAACGAAAGACGCATGATGCCCAAGCTCAGCAAAGAGATGATTTACGAGAAGATCTATGCCGGTTTCATCGGCAAGGCCATTGGCGTTCGCCTTGGCGCGCCGGTCGAGCCGACGATCTGGAGCTATGAGCGCATCCAGAAGACCTACGGGGAAGTCACTCAGTACCTGCGCGATTTCAAGAATTTCGCCGCAGACGACGACACCAATGGCCCGGTCTATTTCATCCGCGCGCTGCGCGACTACGGGCTCAAGGCCAGCGCCGCCGACGTCGGCAAGACCTGGGTGAACTATGCCGCCGAAGAGCACGGCATGTACTGGTGGGGCGGCTTCGGCGTCTCGACCGAACACACCGCCTATCGCAACCTGCGCGCCGGCATTCCGGCACCGCAATCAGGCTCGATCGCTCAGAACGGCGCAACGGTCGCCGAGCAGATCGGCGGCCAGATCTTCATCGACAGCTGGGGCTGGGTGCATCCGGGCGAGCCGCAAAAGGCGGCCGACGCCTCCGCCCGCGCGGCAAGTGTTGCTCACGACGGCGACGGCTTGAATGGCGCCCGCTTCTGCGCCGCCGCAATCGCCAAGGCATTCGAGGCAACGTCGATCGCCGAGGTGATCGCCGCTGCCATGGCGACCATCGACGCGAAATCGACCTATGCCCGCGTGGCGCAGGCCGTCATCGACTTCCACAAGGCCAACCCCGGCAACTGGCGGGCCTGCCGCGACATGCTGACCGCTGAATGGGGCTATGACCGCTATCCCGGCGTCTGCCATATCATCCCGAATGCCGGCGTCACGGTTATGGCGATCCTCTATGGCGAAGGCGATCTGCCGCGCACGGCCGAGATCGCGACCATGGCCGGCTGGGACACCGACTGCAATGCCGGCAATGCGGGCGCCATTGTCGGCACGTTCCAGGGGCTCCAGCCGAACTGGGACAAATACCGCAAACCCATCAACGACTTCATCGTTGCCTCCGGCATCGTCGGCTCGATCAACATCGTCGACATCCCGTCCTTTGCCCGGGAACTGACGGTGCTTGCGCTGCAACTGCGCGGCGACGACGTGCCGGCCCTTTGGCTGGAAGACTTCACCCGCCGCGGCGTCCGCTTCGATTTCGACCTGCCCGGTTCGACCCATGGTTTCCGCACCGAGGGCTTCAACCAGATCAGCCTCAAGGGCTCGAGCGAAAGGCAGACCGAAGGGTCGCGCGGTTCGCTCGAAATCCAGCTCGATCGGCTCGAGCGCGGCCAGGGCGGACGGATCTTCTGGAAGCCCTTCTATCGCCGCTCCGATTTCGACGACGAGCGTTATCGCCCGATGTTCTCGCCGCTGGTCGATGCCGGCCAGAAGGTGTCGTTCAAGCTGTGGCTCGACCCGTGGAACGGTGACGGAAACCTGCGCGTCGCGCCCTATATCCGCCGGGCGATGTCTGGCGCGATCGAGGAGACCGGCGCGTGGCACCTGCCCAATCATGAAGGCTGGCAGGACTATGGATTTACCGTACCTGAGGGCGTGGAGGCGATCGACGAGATCGGCATTCAGGTCGAATATTTCGGCCGACTGAAATTCCTCGGCCGCCTGTTCCTCGCCGATTTCAAGGTGGAAGGCCCGGGCAAGGCCGTCATCGATCCCAAGGCGGAAGTGCAGGAGTGGGGCGCGATCTCGCGCTTTACCTGGAACCGTGGCCACTGGACCCTGCAGGATGGCCGTATTCACGCCCATACGGCCAATGATGCCGATATGTGGACGGGCCATTACTACGCCCGCGACGTCAAGGTCCTGGCGGATGTCCGGCCGCTCGCCGGCCCGTCGCAACTTGTTACGGCCCGCGTGCAGGGCACCAGCCGGTTCTATGCCGCAGGCTTCGACGGCGACGACGTGGTTATCCTCAAGGAGGATTTCGGCACCACCGTTCTCGCGCGTGCCCCGTTCAAGCGCGAGAACGGAAAGGACTACGGTTTCGCGTTTTCCGTTGAGGGCAATGCCTTGTCCTTCGCGATCGACGGCAAGCCGCTGATCGAGGCAAGCGACGACCAGTTTGCCTATGGCATGGCCGGCCTTCGCCTCGGTGCGCTCGGTCGCATGAGCGTCGGAACGATCGCGATTGTCGAGACCGCCTGAGCGGCTTTGATCCCGCCTGCCGGTCCGTGAAACGGGCCGGTGGGCGAGCAAGGAGCGCATCGGCCTATCAAGTGGGAGGAGAGACCATGTCCGAGATTGAACTGCGGAGTGTGGGCAAGAGCTACGGCAGCCTGTCGGTGCTCGATGATATTTCGCTGGACATGGGCAGCGGCGAATTCGTGGTCCTGGTCGGCCCGTCCGGCTGCGGGAAGTCGACGCTGCTGCGGATGATTGCTGGGCTGGAAGACATCAGCGCCGGCGAAATCACCATCGGTGGCCGTATCGTCAACGACATGCCGGCCAAGGAGCGCGACCTTGCGATGGTGTTCCAGAGCTACGCGCTCTATCCGCACATGAAGGTCGCCGACAATATGAGCTTCGCGCTGAAGCTTGCGGGCGTTTCGAAGACCGAGATCAATCGTCGCGTCAACGAGGCCGCCGATATTCTAGGGCTCGAGCATCTGCTTGAACGACTTCCGCGCGAACTGTCGGGCGGCCAGCGCCAGCGCGTGGCCATGGGGCGCGCCATCGTCCGCGATCCCCGCGCCTTCCTCTTCGACGAGCCGCTTTCCAACCTCGACGCCAAACTCCGGGTGAAGATGCGCGGCGAGATCAAGAAGCTGCACCAGCGCCTGGGCAAGACGACCATCTACGTCACCCACGACCAGACGGAAGCCATGACCATGGCCGACAAGATCGTGGTTCTGAACGGCGGCAAGATCGAGCAAATGGGGCCGCCGCTGGACCTCTACAGAAATCCGCAGAACCTGTTCGTCGCCAGCTTCATCGGCTCGCCCGAGATCAACCTGCTCAGCGGCGAGGTCGACGGCCAGATGCTGCGGCTTGCCGATGGTGCCCGCCTGCCGTTGCCGCCCGGTCATGGGCTCGCAGAGGGTCGCAAGGTGGTCTATGGGATACGTCCGCAGCATATCCATCCTGCCGACAGCGGCATCGCCGCCGAGGTCGTGCTGGTCGAGCCGACCGGGGAGGCGCAGGAGGTGATGCTGCGGGTTGGGGCCACCGATTTCACCATGGTTCTCGGCGAAAGCGCGCTGTTGCAATCGGGCGCAAACGTGACTGTCGGTTTCGACACCGCCAACTTGCTACTGTTCGACGACAAGACGGGCGGACGCATCCAATGAGCGAATTTGCCAGAAAACACTGGGACCCGAGCGCCGAGGGCCCTCTCGAAGGGATTAGGGTTCTCGACCTTTCGCGTCTGGTCGCCGGCAACATGCTGTCGCTGCAGCTTGCCGATTTCGGCGCCGACGTGATCAAGATCGAACCGCCGGCCGGCGACCCGCTGCGCGAGTGGAAAGACGAAGGGCTGTCGCTGTTCTGGAAGACCTACGGGCGCAACAAACGTTCGGTGGTCCTCAACCTGCGCGAAACGGCTGACCGCGAGGCGCTCTGGGCGCTGGTGGCGGGTGCCGACGTCCTCATCGAGAATTTTCGCCCGGGTACCTTGGAGCAAATGGGTTTTGGCCCGGAGGCGCTCTTGGCGCGCAATCCCGATCTCGTCGTCGTGCGCATTTCCGGCTTCGGCCAGACCGGGCCCTATGCGGCATTTCCCGGCTTCGGAACCATCGTCGAAGGCATGAGCGGCTATGCGTACCGCACCGGCTTTCCCGATCGGGAGCCTGTCTTGCCGCCGCTGGCGCTCGCCGACATGATCGCCGGTGTCTACGGCATGTCGGCGACGATGACGGCGCTCTTTGCGCGCCAACAGGGCAGGGCGCGCGGGCAGGTCATCGACCTGTCGCTGCTGGAGCCGATCTTTTCCGTGCTTGGCCCCGAGGCCGGTATCTATGCGCTCAACGGCACGGTCAAGGAGCGCATCGGCAGCGCCTCGAACACCGCCTGCCCGCGCAACGTCTACCGATGCGCCGATGGCAAATACGTCGCGCTCTCCGGTTCGACGCCGGCCGTCGCCCGGCGGATATTCGAGATCATCGGCCGCGCCGACATGAACGACGATCCACGCTTCCGCTCCAACAGCGAGCGCCTGAAACACCGCGATCTGGTTGATGAGGCGATCGGCGCCTGGTTTGCCGTCCGTTCTCATGACGAAGCGCTTGCCATCATGCGCGACAGTGGCGCAACGGTCGGACCGATCTACAATATTGCCGACGCCGCTGACGACGCGCATTTCGCCGAGCGCGAGGTCATCGTGTCGCTGGACGATGCGCAGCACGGCGCGCTGCCCATGCACAATATCGTGCCGCGCATGTCCGAAACACCGGGGCGCTTCCGGCGCCCGGCGCCGGCGCTTGGGGAGCATACGGCCGAGGTGCTGGCAGAGGTGGAGCTTTCCCCGGCGACGGTCGCGGCGGTCGTTGCAGGGACTGCCCGATAAGGCTGCGACACGACTGCATAATTCCTTAAGTCGGAATCGATTTAAGTATAAAATTATGCAGCAAGTTCAAATTGCTACAGCGTCCTTTGCGCGTCATATTTGACGCGCGGCGCTGCAGGCGGGCTGGAGGTCGCCTCGAAAGACGAGATGGATTTTGTTGCCATCGGGATCGCGCAGATATGCGCCGTAGTAGCCGTCTCCATAATGCGGGCGTGGACCGGGAGCGCCCTCGTCCGTACCGCCGGCAGCGAGGCCCGCAGCGTAGGCTCGGTCGACCGCCGCAGAAGCCGGCGCGAGAAAGGCGACCATGCTGCCGTTTCCGATGCTGGCGGGTTTCCTGTCGAACGGTTCATAGACGTAAAAGCGGGGCAATGCCTGACCCGGCGCGATCCAGCAGGACGATGCCGGCCCGCCATCGGGAGAAACTGGTCGCTGGACGAGGCCGAGAGGTTCGAGAACGGCGTCATAGAAGAGGGTGGCGCGACCGAGATCGCTGCAGCCGACCGTGACGTGGCTGAACATGCTCATGCCCTGCCGACCGTTGGCGCATCACCCGCCAGTATGGCGCCCGCAAGGTCCAGATCGACGTTCCGGCCGGATAGCGTGACGGCAAATGTTCTGCCTTCGAGCGGTATTTTGCCGGCGAGCACGGCCGCCAACGCCACGGCGCTTCCCGGCTCTAGTGCGAGGCCGAATTCGCTGAAGGCGACGCGCATCGCCTCCTTTGCCTCGTCATCCGTGACAGCGAACGTGCCGGCCAAATCAGGCTTGATGATCTCGAAGGGGATCTCTGCCATATAGAGCCCGCTGATGGCATCGCAGATCGAATGGCCGCCGGGTGCCAGATTGATGCGTTTGCCGGCGGCGAGCGAGTTTGCCATCTTCTCGAAACCGACGGCCTCGACGCCATAGACCTTGGTGGCCGGAGACATCTTGCTCAGGCCCAGCAGACAACCGGCGGTCAGTCCACCGCCGGAGCAGCAGGTAAGCAGCACGTCGATCCGGGCGTTCAGCTTTGCGGCTTGCTTGGCCATTTCAAGCGCGACGGTGCCGGCGCCGGCAACCACCCAGAAATCGTCGGCCGGCGGAATAAGCACCCGATTCTCGCGTTCGGTGATTTCGGCGGCAACGTCGGCGAGGTCCTTCATCGGAACCATGACGACGCGTGCCCCATAGGCCGCGATCCGTTCGACCTTTGCCGCCGGTGCGGTCTCAGGTACGACAACCACGGCTGATGTGCCCATCAGTCCGGCGCAATAGGCAATCGCAAGGCCGTGATTTCCGGAAGAGCGGGCAACGACGCCACGGCGCCGCTCGTCGTCGGTCAGCGACCCGACCCTGTTGACCGCCCCACGCAGCTTGAACGAACCGGTAACCTGCAGGTTTTCAGCCTTGAGCAGCAACCGGCCTCCATATTTCCGGTTGAGGTAGGACGATTCCAGCAGCGGCGTCTCGATGCAGTAGCTGCCGATCAACCGAGCGGCGGCTTCGACGTCCTGCAACGTCGGCAAGGAAGGTGCGGAGGAGGCGGGAAAGGTCATGAGATGATCCGGTGCTGCAATTTGATTTACAAATGCACCGATGGCATAAGAGTGCAATTGATATATTGCCCTCGGAGCATTTGAGATGCTGGATTACCGCGCCGTCGCCGACGCCGTTGCCGCCGAGATCGCCTCCGGAAAACTGCCGGCCGGTGCGCGACTTCAGCCGCAGCGAGCCTTTGCCTATCAAAGAGGAATAGCGGTCTCGACCGCGAGCCGCGTCTATGCCGAACTTGTCCGCCGCGGTCTGGTTGTCGGCGAAGTCGGGCGCGGAACCTTCGTCAGGACACCGGACCGGCCGCAGTCCACGCGGATCAGCGAGATCGCCGACGCGCCGATCGATTTGCAACTGGCGACATCGGGTTCCCTGGAGCAGGCGGCCCTGATGGCGCCGGCGTTCGAGAGCCTGGCCAACCCGGCGGTGCTCCTTGGCGCCATGGACGCTCTCGGTCCCTTCGGGCCAAAGGGAGCAGGCGCGATCGTTTCGCACTACCTCGGGCACGATCACTGGACCCCCAGGCCCGATGGCATCCTCTTTGCCGGTGGTGGGCGTCAGGCGATCGCGTGCGTGATGGCGGCCCTTTGCAAGCCCGGCGATCGCGTCGGCGTCGAGCCGCTGACCTACCCTTCGATCATCCGTATGGCGGCGCGGCTCGGCTTGCAGCTCGTGGCACTTGAGGTCGACAATGACGGTGTCGATATCGCGGCCCTTGCCAGGGCGCATCGCACCAAGCCGCTTGACGCGATATACATCCAGCCGACGATCCATAACCCGCTCGGCTTCTCGATGTCGCACGCGCGGCGGGCTGCTCTCGCCAAAGTGCTTGAAGAGACCGGGATCTTCTGCATCGAGGACGCGGCCTTTGCCTTCCTTTCCGACGCGACACCGCTTGCGGCCTATGCGCCGGAGCAGGTCATCTATGTGAACAGCATGCAGAAGCGACTTGGGCCGGGCATCGGCGTCGGGTTGGTCGTCGCGCCGCCGTCGACCAAGGATCGCATTGCCGCTGTGATGCGCGCCGGTGGCTGGATGGCGTCGTCGTTATCCATGCGCCTGGTGTTATCGTGGATCTCGGACGGCACAGCCGCCCGTGTCACCAGCCTGAAGCGGAAGGACGCGGGCGATCGGCAGTTGCTGGCGGCGCGAATCCTCGGCCGCGCGCCGCCGCCGGCAGGTAGCAACGCGTTTTATGTCTGGCTCGAACTCCCCGAGGCATGGAATGCCGAGGCGTTCGTATCGGCCGCCGCTTTGCAAGGTGTCGCCATCACGCCTGCTGGCGTGTTTGGTGCCATCCCAGGGCGTGCGCCAAACGCGGTGCGGGTCGCGATCTCCGCTCCGCCGCTCAAGGACCTGGAGCGCGGGCTTCACGTGATCCGATCCCTGCTGGCCTCCGTCCCCGGCGACGCTGAGATCGAATGACGGAGAATTGACGCAACCGGCCGCAGGGCCGTGCGCGCTTCATCCAGGCATCATCGGTCCCTCAGCGAACCGTGATCCCGCTGACACCACCGCTCCCACCATGACGAAATGCGGCTCGCGTCAGCCGACAAACAGCGCGCGCAGCCGGGCAAACAGGCCGCTGCGTTCGCCAGTCAAAATTGACCGGACGAGCTTAGCTGCCGTCTCGGCGTTCACCGTTGCACCGAAGTGGCAATAGCAGATCACGCCGTGTAGCTGCCAGTCGCGTAGTTCGAAGAACCGGAGCGCCTCGCCGTAGGTGTCGTCTTCCATGCCGGCGGCACGCAGCATGGGGTCGTCGAATGCCACGGAGATTGGCGAGCCGTCGTTGCGCAGGGTATCGCGCACGGTGGCCGGCTGGTGCTCGGTTTCATAGAGCGTCGCCAGATGTCGGGTCGGGCTCTGCTCAAGAAGCGCCGCCCAGCGCTCAAGACGTTCCCTGCGAGACATGCTCAGCGGCCGATAGTCCGGTTCGATCTGTGCAAAGACCTGCAATTGCTCGCGTGTATGGTGCTTCATTGTCGCCTCCATTTGGACGATTGATGCTCTGCGCCAGCCCATTTTTCCCTGTGGGAAAGCGTGACTCTTGTTGGGTGCGAAGTCCAATCACGATGACGCTTTGCCCTGCGCTTCCAAGCCGACGCCGCGGCAAATCATCCACAGGCAACGCGCCTGCTCCCGGCTGAAGATCCAGATTTTGACATCTTGTGGGATCACTCAAATTGCATTGTGACGGAGGCATTCATGAAAACGAAAGCGCGCGATCGCGAACTCATCGACGTGATGAGACGATACTTTGTGGCAAAGGCTGAACTCACCGCGCTGCGTGCGTTGCTGGAGCAGGCCAGGCGCGTCACCGGCGAGGACATCGGCAGCTTTTACGATCCGCGCACCAATACCAGCCACGCCGATCACATCCTGCGCTCCCATGCCCTCAACGCCGAGATGCGTTCGCTGATGGATCGAGCCGAAGCCTGGGGGAAGCAAGAGGTTGCGGTGCTGGCAAGAGATGTCGTGACAGGAGATCAGGAGTCCGAACCGTTGCCAGCGGATGAGCCGGCCGCATCTGATCCGGATTGAAATTGGATTGAGGGCAGGACGGCGCCGTCGGTTCATGCCTTGCGATCCGCACGTGTGCCTGCTGTTGCCCGCGCCCGGCACCCAAGCCTCGCCTGGGGGGCCCTCGATGATATCGCAAAAAGCGCTCACCGCACTCAATTGGTCCTTATCGTCTCCTGCCGCGCGCCGTTCTCGACGATCACTCAATCAGCGTCGATCGGATGATGCGGGCCGCTGTTGTCGCGCTGACGGTGGTTCCGAAGTGACAATAGCAGATGACTTCGTGCAGTTGAGCGTCGCTCAGTTCGAAGAAGCGCTTTGCTTCGCCGTAAGTGTCGCTCTGCAATCCGGCCGAGCGCAGCGCCGCATCCGCGAACGCAACCGAGATCGGCGAATTGTCGCTGCGCAACATGGCGCGGACCTCGACGGGCCTGTACTCGGTTTCGAAGATTGTTGAGAGAAGCTGCTGCGGTATCAGCTCGAGAAGTTCCGCCCAGCGTTCAAGACGTTGATTGCGAGACATGCTTGCTGGCCGCAGGTCCCGTTCAACCTGCGCAACGGCCAGCAGTTGCTCGCGCGTTCGGTGCTTCATTGTCGCCTCCATTCAGACGATAGATGCTTTGCGCCAGCCCATTTTCTGTCGTGACTCCACAAGGCTGCGAAGTCCAATCACGATGGCGTTTCGCAGGCGCAAGCGTCATGCCGGTGCAGGCTGGTACGAGGTCACGACCCCTTGTCCTTCGGCGATGCCCAGCTGATCTCCGTGCGAGTTCAACGGATCGTAAGGTCAGGGGTGGTTCCGCAGCAGATCTGAAGAGCGGAGCGAAGTGCCAATCCCGGTGCACACGGCACTTGTGTCATTCGAAGAGGTTTTTCAGTCTTTGCGGGGTCGTTTGGAATAAAGTCTGCAATTGAAAGTAGAATAAGCTGCAAATGCTCGGGGAATATCTGTCGGTAAACTATCACAGGTTTCGACTATCGATGTAAATTCCTGGTTGAATTCTGGAAGCCCTTGATACAAACTCTATCGAGCAATCGTTTGTCCAAAGTGCTTCCCGACTATCGCCCGAAAGGCTTAGACGCTGCCGTTGAGTTTTTCTGCGCGGGGGACGCTGATCAATATTGGCGCAACCGCCTAAAGGTACAAATGGCTTTCTTTTTGCAAACCTTTGGCGGTCTGAAGCTTGTTGATCCGGAAGGACGACAGGTCGCCTATCCCGAAAAAGGTTTGTTACTTCTCGCTTATTTGCTGACGACCAGAGAAGGAGCCGAACACCGGACGGCGATGGCCGCATTCCTGTGGGGCAACGAAGACAGTGCCGTTTCTCTCGTGAACATGCGCAAGATGATCTCGAGGATCAGGCTCCGCCAGAAGGAACTCGGAGTGCAGTTCCTGTCCTTTACTGACAGTATGATCCTGGTTGATCGAGTATCCCTATTGTCGGATATGGTTTGGACCATCGATGGGGACGTTGCCGAGCCTTTGGCCCAGCTCGGCAACCTTGCGACGCTGATGCATCGCTCTTTCCTTGGGCAGGTCGGCTGTCAGAGCGGTGAATTTTATGGCTGGGTTGCCGAGCAGAAGGACCGCCAAAACGCTCTACTCAAGGCTTTGTTGAGAAAGGCGTCGCGCTCGGCGCGGTCGGAGGAAGATGCCGAAGTTCTGAAGGACGCGGGGATCCTGCTGCTCGGAGTCGAACACGCGGATTCGGACACGCTGCAATTGCTTGTCGAAGTCTTTCACGCCGAAGATCAAGTCGATCATCTCAGCAAGATTGTCGAGAGGCGAAGCCGTGCGCTTGCACGCGGCGCCGATCTCGTGAACGCTACGGCGAACAGAAGCATGCGGGAAACGGCGCCGGGCGCCGGGGTGAACGCTCGTCCCGCGAGCATGTCGGAACTCGGCTCCCAGGCCGGATCTGCAGAGGTCCGCCAACAGACGGTTCCTCGTCTGGTGCTGCTGCCCCCGAGCGACCACGCCGGGCACCCGGACAGCCGTTTCATCGCAAACGCCTTGATCGAGGACATCACGATCGGATTTTGCGCCTTCAACAGCCTTCAGGTGATTGCGCATCATTCTGCCGTCCAGATAGGTCGTCAGTTCGAGGGTCGGACCGATTTCTTCGAGCGTCATTCTCTCAGCTATATCCTCGATAGCCGGTTCAACAATCACGATCGCGACGGCACGTTGTTCGTTCAGCTCGTCTTCTTTCCTGACAACGAGGTTGTGTGGGCGGAACGGTTCAGTCTGAACCATCCGGACCTTGTCGGTACCCGACACGTGATCGCGCGAAACATCGCGCTTTCGGTTTCAAGCGAGATCGAACGGCATGAGGCGGCGCGCATCTATCGCGAACTGAACCCGGCTGCGTATCATAGTTATCTCGTTGGAAGGCGACACTTGAACCGGCTCACGCTTCCGGATCTGCGGCGCGCGCGCAAGGAGATGAAGGCCGCGCTGCATGCGAGCGCCGATTTTGCGCCGGCTCTGAGTTCGATCGCCAGGACCTACTCCAAGGAATGGCTGCTGACGGCACGTGGCGATATCGAACTGCTGAAGTCGGCCGAGGTGTTCGCGATGCGTGCCATCGATGCCCGTCGGAATCTGGCTGACGGCTATCGCGAGTTCGGCGTGGCCAAGCTGCTGCAGGGGGGCTTCGATGAAAGCGCCGAAGCGATGGAGCTGGCCGAGACGCTTGGTCCCCACCACGCGGATATCATCGCCGACCATGCCGATACTCTCGTGCATTGTTCACTTCCCGGCAAGGCGTTGCAAAAGATCGAACGCGCGATCGAGCTCAATCCTTTGAGCCCGGACTCCTATCTTTGGACCGCGGCGGGAGCGAACTACGCGCTCAGCGAATTCGAGACCTCGCTCGACTTCATCGGGCGGATGGCCGATCCGAGCCTGGCGGACAGGCTGTCGGCTGCAAACTGGGCGATGTTGGGCCAGCGGGACAAGGCGCGCGCCTTTGTTCGCCGAGTGCGCGAAGCCAACCCCAATTTCGATCTGGACACATGGCTTGCCGCCGTTCCCAGCAAGGAACAATGGCACAAGGACCTCTATCGAGAAGGCTTGAAGAGGGCGGGATTTTAGACCAGGCAAATCCATAGCAAGAGGGGAAAACGGATGGCCAAAGTTGTTGTCATAGGTATCGAAGGCGAAGAGGGTCTTTGGGTTGTCGATCTGGATGCTCGCAGCGTCGAGCCACTTGAAGCACCGAAGGCAGGCGGACTGAAGACAGTTGCCGATTTGCGCGCGGCAGGGGTGAGCGTGATCAAGGGTGCGGACGTGGCGTTGGTCGTCAAGTCGGCCGCCGCCGCATCATCGGGCCACTACGAGGGGTAGGGCTTCGCTCTAAAAACCAGAGCCTAGTCCTGAGCCTACTTCAAAGTGCTAGCGCGACCTTTGCGCGTCTGACAAGACGCGCGGCGCTGTCGTGCCTTTGACGTGATGAGAGCGGCGAGGACTATGCTGAAACGGCTGCGCGCGTTCAGAACGTCATTGTAGCGATTTTGAATAGACCCTGAGCCTCGCGGCCTGTTCGTAGCCGCTTGCCTTGTAATATCCTGCAGCGGCGCCCTGACCTTGCGACAAAAGCCATGCGCTCGAGAAACCGGCGTTCCGGGCTTCAGCCTCGAGCAGTTTGAGCAGCTGTTTCCCGATGCCTCTGGCCTGGTGAGATGGAAGCACCGCGATCTCAGGTATATACAGGCCTCGGCCTGAAGCCGACGTATGAGGAAGGCCGATGGCAAACCCATACAGCCTGCCATCCTCCAGTGCCCCGACGCCCAGCCACCCCGGAGTGGTCGACAACTCGCCCATGCGTGCCGCCGCCCTGTCAAACGTCCACTCCTCATTCCAAGGCGGCTCAACATATGCCTTGACGATAATGGTAGCCGCCTGCAACGCGTGGTCCTGATTTATCCGCTGGAAGATGACCGGCATCCAAGCTCCGCTGCGTAACGTGCTGTTAAGGCAGAAATCACAGTCACTCAGTATTCCAATCGCGGGCCGAGAACAACTCTACGGTATCGCTGGTCGTCATCGAAACGCGCTGATTGAAGCGCGAATGCTGCCGGCAAGTTTTGCATTCGGAATGGATCGGTCATGATTTTGGTCTACCGACCTTCGCGGTCCTGCTTCGCTGACGCTATCGATGAAAGCAGTGCAAAAAGGCGGAAGGCTGATGCGATGCGCAGGTCCCCGAACTGCAACAATCCGAGGCATCCGGCGGATGGCCAGCAAAAGAATCAAGAAAGCCGGCGAGGTGCCGGCTTTCTCTGGATGTGAAGGCGATCATGCCGTCTGGAGCACAGCCGCCGGTTCCGGGTCCTCTATGGACTTGCCGGCATTGTAGACGGTCTCGTCGAGAATGCCTTCGCGCTTGGAAACGATCGTCGGCACCAGTGCCTGACCGGCGACGTTGACGGCGGTGCGGCCCATATCGAGGATCGGGTCGATGGCAAGCAGCAGGCCCACACCCTCGAGCGGAAGGCCAAGCGTCGACAAGGTGAGCGTCAGCATGACTGTCGCCCCGGTCAGGCCGGCGGTCGCTGCCGAGCCGAGCACGGAGACGAAGATGATCAGCACATATTCCTGAAGCCCAAGCGGCACGCCGAAGAACTGGGCGATGAAAATCGCCGAGATCGCCGGGTAGATCGCAGCGCAACCATCCATCTTGGTCGTTGCGCCGAGCGGGACCGCAAAGGCCGCAAACTCGCGCGGCACGCCGAGGCTCTTTTCCGTCACGGTTTCGGTGACGGGCAGGGTGCCGACCGAAGAGCGCGACACGAAAGCAAGCTGGATCGCCGGCCAGGCACCGGCGAAGAAGCGCGAGGGCTTCAGGCCGTGCGCGATCAGCAGTGCCGGATAGACGACAAAGAGCACGATGGCGAGGCCGATATAAACTGCCGCGGCATACCAGCCGAGCTGCGCGAGCGTTCCCCAGCCATATTGCGCCACGGCGCGGCCGAGCAGGCCGATCGTGCCGATCGGCGTCAGGCGAATGACCCACCACAGGATCTTGCGGACGATGGCGAGAAGCGACTGGTTGAAGGCGAGGAAGGGCTTGGCCGCTTCGCCCGCCTTCAGCGCGGCTGCACCGAAGGCGATGGAAACGACGAGGATCTGCAGCACGTTGAAATTCAGCGACGTGCTGGCGCTTCCGTCCGTCAGCTTGGTGCTTGCCTCAAGGCCCAGCATGTTGGCGGGCACCAGGCCCTTGAGGAAATCAAGCCAGGAGCCGGCATAGGATGGCGCCTTGGCAGCCTCCTGCGACACGGCCGAGCCGATGCCCGGCTGAATGATAAGGCCGAGCGCGATGCCGATGATAACTGCAATGAGCGACGTGATCGCGAACCAGAGGAGCGTCTGCCAGACCAATTTCGCCGCATTCTGGAGCGTCGCCAGATTGGCGATGGACGCGACGATCGCCGTAAAGACGAGCGGTGGGACCAGGGCGCGCAAAAGCTGCACGAAGATGGAGCCGATGGTCTGGAGCGTCACGGTCAGCCAGTTGGGGTTGCCGGCCGCATCGGCACCCATATTTCGGGCGATGAGGCCGAGCAGCAGCCCGATGACCATGGCTGCCAGAACTTGAAAGCCGAACGACAGGAAAAACGGCTTCGACGGGGATTTGGTAGTAGCTTGGGACAAGATTCACACTCGATTGATGGCAGGCGAGGAGCGTTCGCAGAGAGCTTCCGCAACTGGCGCAATCTAGTCAAGCTTGCTGCCTGGGATAAGCAATGCTTTGACACGTGGCCCACCATAGGTGGAATAATTTTCCTGCGCGTAGCGGTCGCCGGTCCGCGCTCTTCCGCGCCGGCACAATCCAGCCGCCGTTCGAATGAGGCGGTTTCGCTGTTTACCGCCAACCCAGTGCGGGAGCGACATTCTTCAGAATAGCTTCGATGACGTGGGCGTTGTAGTCGACGCCGAACTGATTGGGGACGGTCAAGAGCAGCGTGTCCGCCTCGGCCACGGCTTCGTCGCCGGCGAGTTGCCTGACGAGCACGTCAGGCTCGGCCGCATAGGACCGTCCGAAGATCGCCCTCGTGTTCTCGTCGATGAAGCCGATCGTATCCTGTTCCTTGCCGCTTCGGCCGAAATAAGCGCGGTCGCGATCATCGACGATCGCAAAGATGCTGCGGCTGACGGAAACCCTCGGCGTGCGCGCGTGGCCCGCTTCCTTCCACGCCTGCCGGTAGGCGCGGATCTGTGCGGCCTGCTGGACGTGAAACGGCTCTCCGGTCTCGTCGTCCTTCAGCGTCGAACTCTGCAGGTTCATGCCGAGCTTGGCCGCCCAGACGGCGGTGGCGTTCGAGCTGGATCCCCACCAGATGCGGTCGCGCAACCCTTCGGAATGGGGCTCGAGGCGCAGCAGGCCTGGCGGGTTCGGGAACATCGGGCGCGGGTTCGGCTGGGCGAAACCGTTGCCTTTCATTGCTTCGAGAAACACTTCGGTGTGGCTGCGGCCCATATCCGCATCCGATGCGCCGTCCTGCGGCTGGTAGCCGAAATATCGCCAGCCGTCGATCACCTGTTCGGGCGACCCGCGGCTGAGGCCGAGCTGCAAACGGGAGCCGGAGATCAGGTCGGCGGCACCGGCGTCTTCGGCCATGTAAAGCGGGTTCTCGTAGCGCATGTCGATGACCGCCGTGCCGATCTCGATGCGCTTCGTCTTGGCACCGACGGCGGCCAGCAGCGGGAACGGGGAAGCCAGCTGCCGGGCAAAGTGGTGGACGCGGAAATAGGCGCCATCAGCGCCGAGCTCCTCGGCGGCAACCGCAAGATCGATGGACTGCAGCAGCGCATCGCCCGCCGAGCGGGTTTGCGACTGGGAGGAGGGGGTCCAATGGCCGAAGGAAAGGAATCCGATTTTCTTCACGAGAGCGCCCTGAGAATGTGTCATTGCTACTCTCCTAGATGGCATAAGACAGGCTCGGGCGACAGGCGTTGAAGGCCGAACGCTGTGTTTCCGATCTGCTCACGTAGAATAGTCACAAACCTGACCTTGGAGCTCTTCACCAAGCCGCCAGGGCGGCGGGCTTCTTCCTGAACTGTCGGCGATAGCTCGCGGGCGAGATCGAGAAGGCCCGGGTGAAATGCTGGCGCAGCGATACCGTGGAGCCGAAGCCGGCCATCTCGGCGATGCGGCCGATCGAGCAGGAGCCGGTTTCCAGCAGGCGCTGCGCGGTCGCCAGCCGTTGGTTGAGACGCCGTTGCGTGAGGTGGTTCCGGTCGCCTTCCTGACATGCCGGGTGAAACTGCACAGGCTCATTCCGGCCCGCGCCGCCAGCCTTTCGAGAGACAATGGCTCGCCCAGATGCTCGATGGCCCAACCGATCGCTGCGCCGACGCGCGGTCGCCGACATGAACGGCGCAGGTTTGTTCTGTGGAGCGCAGTTGGCGGCTTACTCGACCCCGCCGAAATGCAGGGTCTCGGCCGCCAACTGGCAGGCCCTTCATCTCAGCCGGCTTGGAGCGCCATCTTGCGGGAGACCGCGACGAGTGAAGCGCCCAGCAAGGCGGCCAGTGACGCGAACATGAAGACGCCGGCGGGCCCCTGGAGCTCGACGATGAGGCCGCCGAGGATTGCCCCGGTCGAGATGGCGATCTGGAATGTCGTCAATGTCGCTGCACCCGCACCCTCCGCCTCGTCGCCGGCGGCCCGGCTGATGAAGGACTGGACGCTGACCGGAAGCGCACCGAAGGCGAAGCCCCAGGCTGCCGTGGCAGCGGCGGCAATGGCCGGCAGCATGCCGGCTACGGCGAGCAGGAGTGCCGTGGCGGCGATGCCAACGGCCGCCAGTGTCATGGACAGGCGCGTATTGCGCTCTGCCAGGAAGCCGCCGGCGATATTGCCGAAGAAGCCGCCGATACCGAACGCAAGCAGGATCGCGGTGATCATTTCGACGTCGAAACGCGGCACCTGTTCGAGAAAGGGGCGGATGTAGGTGAAGCCGGCAAAGTGGCCGGTGACCACCAGCAGGATCGTGGCAAGCCCAAGCCGGATCGCCGGGCGTCTCAGCACTCTTGCGATCGTGCCAAGGCCGGTGGTCCCGATCGGCGGCAGGGATGGAACGGTCAGGGCCTGGACGACAAAGGTTATCACCCCGACTGCGGCTGCAAGCAGGAACGCATAACGCCAGCCGAGCGTCGCGCCGATCCAGGCGCCGACGGGTGCGGCGCAAACCGTCGCGATCGAGACGCCTGACATCACGATTGCCATGGCGCGAGGCATCAACCTGCCCGGAACCAGCCGCATGGCCAGCGCCAGCGACATGGCCCAGAAACCGCCGAGCGCAACGCCGAGCAAGACGCGGGCCGCAAGCAGGAACGGAAGGTTCGGTGCGAAGCCCGCCATCAGGCTCGAGACGACCAGCAGGCCAGTCAGGGCCAGAAGAACCGTGCGCCGGTCGAACCGTCCCGTGTAGACAACGATCGCCGGGCCGGCGACCGCCGCGACGACCGCAGTCGTGGTCACCGATTGTCCGGCCGCTCCGACACTGACCCCGAGGTCCGCCGACATCGGGGTCAGCAGGCTTGCCGGCAGAAATTCTGCCGTCACCAGGCCAAAAACCCCGAGCGAAAGGGAAACGACAGCGCCCCAGCGGGCATTGCTCTGCTCATTAGTCGGGGCACCTGATTTCGTCACGACGCCATCCATGTTTTTTATCTCCGCTACTGTTGATGGCGAAGGTAGGCATGACCGTTCGGAGTTTCTATGCTAGAAAATCCAAAAGACTATGCCGTTCGTCCAAACTTGCGGAGCGCCCCATGAGCGATGCATTGACCGAGATTTTGCGCGGGCTGAGGCTCGACGGCGTCGAATACGGGCGTTGCCAACCCTGTGCGCCCTGGGCGACGGCTTACCCGGCGCAGGAGCCCGCACGCTTCCATTTTCTCGCGGCAGGCTCGGCCCATCTTCAGACACCGGATGGCGAATGGATCGAGCTCGCCCAGGGCGATGCGGTGCTATTGCCCAGGGGTGATGCGCATGTGCTTGCCAGCAAGCCGGGCATCCCTGCGGTTTCGATAAGCGACCTGCCGAGGCGGCAGCTGTGCGACGGCATCATCGACGTGCAATGCCCATCGACAGACAGCAAGAACCTCATCTTCTTTGCGGTGATGCGGTTCAATGTCGATCGTCTGCATCCGCTGCTGCAATTGATGCCCGCCGTCATGCGCACCAGCGACCTTGCGTCGAGCGAACCGTCGATCCCGCCGCTGCTCGATGCCATGATGCGGGAAGCAGAAATGCAGCGCGTCGGCTCGGGCGGCATTCTCGCGCGGCTCGCCGATGTGCTCACCGCTACGCTCATTCGAACCTGGGTGGAGCATGGCTGCGGCACGGCGACCGGCTGGCTTGCGGCCGTTCGCAACCCGGAACTCGGACGTGTCCTTGCAGCCATCCATCTCGAACCTGCAAGGGATTGGACAGTGCCCGAACTGGCAAAGCTCATGGGGGCGTCGCGATCGGGTTTCGCCCAGCGTTTTGTCGACACCGTGGGCGAGACGCCGGCCCGCTATGTCGCGCGCATGCGGATGCACCAGGCGCATCAATGGCTGCAGGAAGGGCAGCGGGTGGCCCTTGTCGCGGGCCGCCTCGGCTACGATTCGGAAGCTTCTTTCAGCCGTGCGTTCCGCAAGATCATCGGGGCGCCGCCAAGCCATTATCGAAGCAGGAATTCGGCCCAGAATTCGCGCTTGCCTTCAGCCGGCTCCGCCGCCCTCGGGGAGGTCGGGCATGATCATTGACGGCCGAACCGAATCAAGCATCGCGGGTTGCTGCCATGCGCGTTGACGTCAGCCATCATATCGATGCTTCGGCGCCCGACGCGGAAGGCTTTTACGACTATCACTACGAGTATGACATCTATCGATTTTCGGAAGGGGGAAAGGCCTATGTCGTTCGGTCCTACATTGAGGAGGGAGATCGAGCGGCGATAGTGTCGTGTCTGGATGGCGAGACCAGCCGTCTGCTCGGCCCGGCAGACTTGACCGATCCTCTTCTCATTGAAGCCGTGGCCTATTTGCGCGGGGTGGGCAAGACGACGCTCGACTGGCTCACCGCCGACGGCTATGTGCCGCTGGAGCCGAGGGCAGCGCCGACGCGCGAATGATCAAGGCACGATTGGCTACAGCGCCGCGCATCAAATATGATGCGCGAAGGACGCTGTAACACTTTAAACTTGCTGCATAATTTATCCTTAAATCGATTTCGATTTAAGGAATTATGCAGTCGGCGGCCCCACCTGGCCTCCCGGCATAGACCACTGCCGTCGGCCAGCGGCGGTCAACACAGATGCGACCTAGGCCGCCTGTGGCAGCGGTCCGACATAGAGCGAGCGCGGACGGATCAGGCGACCTCTAAGCGCCTGCTCGCGTGCATGGGCGATCCAGCCGATGGTGCGACCGATGGCGAAGACACCGGTGAAGGCATCTCTCGGGAAGCCCAATGCATCGAGCAACAGTGCCGTATAGAATTCAACATTGACGTCGAGAGGCCGGTCCGGCTTGCGCTCCTTCAGGATCGCCAGTGCTGCCAGCTCGACCGCATTTGCAAGCTTGATGCGTTCGCGATCGACTTGATCGGCGTCGATCAGGGGCCGCAAAGCATACCTCAGCGCATCGGCGCGGGGATCCCGGACGCGGTAAACCCTATGGCCGAAGCCCATCAGGCGTTCGCCCCGATCAAGCGCTTGGTTGAGCCATGCTTTCGCGTTGTCCTGACTTCCTATCGCATCCAGCATGTCCAGCACCGGTCCAGGCGCGCCGCCATGGAGCGGCCCTTTCAGGGCGCCGATCGCGCCGAGTACCGACGAGGTAAGGCCGGCTTTGGTGGAGGCGATCACCCTTGACGCAAAAGTCGAAGCGTTGAGGCCGTGATCCGAAATCGTCACGAGATAGGTATCGAGCGCTTTCACCTTTTCCTTGCTCGGTCTCCCCCGCCAAGCATAGCGAGAATGTCCGCCGATTGGGAGAGCGATGGCGATGGAGCAACCGGCTCGTCGCCATTCTTCAGGCGCAGGATTGCCGGCAGAAAGACGGCCGGTGCCGCAAGCAGGCCGAGCGCGGCCTCAAGATCGTCACCGTCCGGCAGGCGGGCGGTGAGCGCGCGCATGATGTCCACTGGCGGCAATCCCAGCATATCGTCGTCGATGGCCCGGATGTGCGCGAAGACCTCTGTTCGTGCTTGTCCCAGGCGCCGGCGCAGATTTTCCTTTTCGAGGTTTCCTTCGATCAGGCCGTCGAGCAAGAGGGCCGCGACATCCTCATAGCTGGCGTATTCGGCAAGATGGTCGAGCGACACGCCGCGGATAACCAATCGGCCTGCCTCGCCGTCCACGTCGGAGAGCTGCGTTTCAGCGGCGACGACGTCTTCAAGTCCGTTTTTCATAAGCGTTTCTCCTTTACGCGGGAGAATGGTCCAGCTTAGATGTATTGACGTCAATCTTGATAAATTTGATCAATATGAACGCACTCTGGATAACCGCTGAGGAGGCGCTCAGCCAGCTCGGCACCAAACCGCAGACGCTTTATGCGAATGTGAGCCGCGGGCGCATACGCGCCAAGCCTGATCCGCTCGACTCGCGCCGCAGCCTTTATCACGCCGACGACGTGAGGCGGCTTGCGGAACGGCATGCCGGCCGCCCGCGCACGTCGGCCGTCGCGGCCGAGGCGATCCGCTGGGGCGACCCCGTCTTGCCGACGACGATATCCAGCATTGCCGACGGACGGCTATCCTATCGCGGCCATGATGCGGTCGAGCTCGCCGTCACGGCCGAGCTGGAGGAGGTCGCCGCGCTGCTCTGGCAAACCCAAGTGGTCGCTGTCCACGCCGCCGGCTGCGACTTGGCGGATCGATCGCGGCTGGCGGCGACTTTGATGAGCCTTGCCGCCCGTGTGGCCGAGGACCTGCCCGCTCTTGGTCGTGCGTCGCCTATTTTGAGGATTGAGGCCGCCGATGTGTTGTCGACAGTGGCGGCAGCATTGGCACCGTGGCCGGAACCGCTGCCGCTGCATCGGCGGTTGGCACTCGGATGGGCGCGGCCAGAAGCGACGGAGCCTATCCGAAAGGCGCTGGTGTTGGCGGCGGAGCACGAACTCAATGTTTCCGCGTTTGCGGCGCGCGTGACGGCCTCGTCCGGCGCCGCTCTTTCGGCCGCAGTTCTTTCCGGGCTGGCGACATTGACCGGCCCTCGCCATGGCGGTGCCTGGCTCAGCGTCACGCAGCTTGCAGAGCGGACGAACGCAGTCGGCGCACGCGAGGCGATACGCGGCATGCTGTCCTCTGAAGGGGCTGTTCGCGCCTTCGGCCATCGGCTGTATCCCCACGGTGACCCGCGCGCCAAGGCGATCATGGCAAGTTTCGAGGCTCCGCCGCTCTACGGCCTGTTGGCCGAAGCAGGCGAAGAACTTCTGGGAGAGCCGGTCAATATCGATTTCGCACTGGCGTCGCTCGCGGCCACGTTCCGGCTGCCTGACGAAGCGCCGCTGGTGATCTTTGCGCTTTCGCGTACCGTCGGTTGGCTTGCCCATGCGATGGAGCAGGTGGAGAGCGGCCACATGATCCGTCCGCGAGCGCGTTACTCCGGACAATGAAATAACAGGCGAGCGCACCGTTTGGACGGTCATCTGCCGACGGTCACCCGCTCTACTGGGATGCAGCGCGAATGCGATCGCCATTCCGAACCCTTTACTCTCCAACACTGGGCTCTCGGTTAAATTCCACGGCGCGTCGTCAGCTGGCCGGCGCATGTCATGCATTAGCCGCATGGCGGACATGATTTGCTAATGTTCGCACGGAACTCCATATGTTGCCTAACACCTGACGTCGAACGCGATGCCAGCGCCGCAGCGAGCCTGCCGGGCGCGAAGGAGGCGATATGAACGGGATTCCGAAGACGCTTGAAGAAATGAGCTTGCGCGAGCGGTGCGGCATGCTCGAGACGGTGGCCTGTGCGCTCGATGCCATCGCCGAAGAGGCCGACGATCTGGGCGACACGCGCTTCGCCACCCACTCGAAATGTGTGGCGGGTACGATCCGCGGATACACGGACAACCTTGCAGAACATGATCTCAAGTCGGCCGAGTTGCTCCTCGAATTGGGAATAAATCTTGTGCATCTGTCTTCAACGCGGTCCGGTCGCGCGGCGACCGCTGTCATGAACAGCACTTCGGAGGTGCGCCAGTAGACGTTCTGGGCGGTGCCTTCGTTGGCTTGCAAAGGGCTTTGTCGACCGTCCTCCTTCGAGGACGGTTACTGCGTTTCTAGGGCGCCGGTTCGCCGCTCCGGATCGATTGGCGTCCATGCGATGCGAGTGTATCCGCGCGTTCGTTGCCGACTATCCCGGAGTGGCCCTTGCACCATGCGACGGTCAGGAGAGGGGCGCGGGATAGTTGAAGATCGATTGCCATCCAAAGGTCGCGATTGGCTATCGCTCGGCTTCGGGCCTTTGCATTCGGGACGATCTTTCTCCAGCCGTTGTTCTTCCAGATCTGACGCCAGCTGTTGCAGCCCTTGACTGTGTAGGCAGAGTCGGACCAGACGACCGCCGGCTGCCCAGAAGCATTGCTGTTGATCCACAGCGCTGCCTTGAGCAACGCGGTCAGCTCCATTGTGTTGTCGGCGGAGCCTTGCGCGCCACCAAACGCGGCCGCTATTTCCGCGCCATCGTGATAGACGGCAAATGCCCATCCGCCCTCGCCCGAGATCGGTTCATACGAACCGTCCGTGAAGACCTGGAGACCTGGGGAGGAAGGCTGCATCTCGACCGTATTCGTGGCGGAGCTGAGCTTGGTGGAAATGCCGTTCATCTCGCTGGTCTGTCCCTTCCGTGCAACTTTACCCATGTCTGCCAGACGATCCGGAATGTTGCGCGCTGACGCTGGCAGCGCTCATAGATACCAGCGCCGGGCGATCGTTATCGGGGCATCGAGGTCAGCGACGATGATGACCCTCCGGTTCAGCCCGTCTCGTGAAGCTTAGGCGCCAGCAGGG
This sequence comes from Ensifer sp. LC384, assembly GCF_001695865.1. Taxonomy (NCBI): domain Bacteria; kingdom Pseudomonadati; phylum Pseudomonadota; class Alphaproteobacteria; order Hyphomicrobiales; family Rhizobiaceae; genus Ensifer; species Ensifer sp. LC384. The sequence goes on along the minus strand of NZ_MBST01000078.1, from coordinate 41,850 downwards.
CAAAGAGCACGTCCAGCATCACATACATCGGCGCGCGGCCGGTGGGCACGATGAGCGGTCTCGCCGATGTGCGGTAGGCATTGAGATTGATGTTCTCGTCGGCCAGTGAGGCGACGATGGAGCCGCCGGGGGAGATGGCAACGACGCGCGCGCCCGACTTCCTGGCGATCTCGATGTTGGAGATCAGGTAGCTGGTACGACCTGAGAAGGAGAGGACGAACAGCACATCTGAAGGGGACAGGCGGGCGGCCGAGACCATCTGCAAGGTCGGATCGGCATAGGCGACGCTGGCGATCCCGAGAGAGGCCATGCGATGCTGGGCCTCTCCTGCCAGAAAGCCGGATCCACCATAGCCATAGACGTCGATCCGGCGAGCCTTCGCCAGAAGATCGACAGCGCGGCGCAGGGAATCGAGGTCGAGGTCGTGCCGCGCCTCCCGCAATGCTTCTGCCGCGCGATTAAAGATGTCGTCCACCATGCCGGAGAACGGATCGGTTCCGTTTTCGGCGACGGTTGCCGTGGACTGGCGAACGGCAAGCTGCTGGGCGAGCTTCAGACGGAAATCCGGAAATCCGTCGCAATCGAGCCGCCGGCAGAAACGGATGATCGATGGCTCGCTGACCTTGGCGACGCGCGCCGCATCGGTGATCGACCAGGTGATGGCCGTGCTCGGCGTGTCGAGGATCGCTTCCGCGATCCTGCGCTCGGCGGGCGTGAACTGGGCCAGGGATTGCCTGATCAGATCCAGCATGGAACCCGTCGTTCTGACGTCTTGGATGCTCGTGTCATAAAGCGCCTTTCGCAATTGGGCTACAACTTGCCATCTGCCATCAGCTTCGCCAGGCAGGACGATTGATAGTCAAAACCGGCGTGCGCGACAACGAGCCTTTTCACGGCTCCAAGCGCTTGCTCGCTCGGATCGATGCGCTGTCCGTTTGCGTCTTGAGCGATGATCTGACCGGAGGCTGCCACAACCAGTTGAAGGCCGGCGGCGATGTCCCAGGCGCTGAACTTGGACTCGTAGGCGACCGCCACCCACCCGACGGCGACATAGGCGAGGTGGAGCGCGCAGGAGCCCAATCGTCGAACGGCACGGAAGGAGTTGACGAGATCTGCATAGGCCTCGAGCGCCTCAAGGTCCGGCCGCTCGCCCTCATAAGGTGCGTTGCTCAGGACTTCGACGTGGTGGTCGCTGCTTGCGCGCAGGAAGGGTGAAACGATGTCGCCGTTCAGCGTCAGACGCCCGGCGTTCGCCATGAACAGCTCTTCCCGCATCGGGTCGTAGACGATGCCGCAGACCGGCTCGCCGGCGTGATAGGCCGCGATCGAAACGCAGAAGAACGGCAGGCCGGAGGCAAAATTGCTGGTGCCGTCGATCGGGTCGATGATCCAGGTCGTCTCGCCTTCACCCTGCCAGCCGCTTTCCTCGCCGAGAATGCGCGATTGCGGCAGCCGCGACCAGATGATGTCGCAGGCGGCCCGTTCGGCGGCCTTGTCGCAGGCCGTGACGATGTCGAAGAAGCCCGCCTTCTGCTCGGTCCGCAGCGTCTCCGGGCTTGCCTCGATGAAGCCCTTGCGCGCAACGGCGCCTGCGGCAAGCGTGGCTTCCTTGGCAACGCTGGTGATCGTCTCGTAGAGATCGCGGATGATCGGTTGGTTGATGGTCATGCGGCTTTTCCCATGTCGGCGGCTTCATTGTACGGCAGGATCCAGACCGGCTGGCTGTCGACGGACAGGCGCAGCATCTGGCCGACTTCGGCCACGCCCGTGCGGTAATAATCGCTATCGAGGAAGACGCATTCCTGGCCCTCCAGGTCGGTCAGGTATTCGACGTAGGCGCCCTGGAACACCACGCGCCGCACCTTCGCCTGCATCGCGCCGTTGGCATCGACACGGATATGTTCCGGGCGCACGACGCAGCGCACCTGTTCGCCGGGCCTGAACGCACGGTTGCCGCGCGGCAGCGTGAAGGCGACCGTGGAGGCAATGCGGATCGACACCGTGGATTCATCCAGCTTTTCGACGCGGCCCTGCAGGATGTTCGCCTTGCCCATGAATTCGGCGACGAAGCCGGTGCCGGGACGCGAATAGACGTTAAGCGGCGTGTCGTCCTGCTCGATGACGCCGCTGCGCATCACCACCACGCGGTCCGAAATCGCCATCGCCTCGCTCTGGTCGTGGGTGACGTAGAGGCTGGTGATGCCGAGGCGAAGCTGGATGGCGCGCAATTCGTCGCGCATGCGCTCGCGAAGCTGCGCGTCGAGGTTGGAGAGCGGCTCGTCGAACAGCAGCACCTTCGGTTGGGTGACGACGGCGCGGGCAAGCGCCACGCGCTGCTGCTGGCCGCCCGAGAGCCGCGACGGCGAGCGGTCGGCGTAGGTCTCGAGCGCCATCGTCGCAAGAACGGAGGAGACCCGATCCTTCATCTCGTGCCGCGGCAGGTTGAGAAGCCGCACGCCGTATTCGACGTTTTCGCGCACCGTCATGTGCGGGAAGAGAGCGTAGCTCTGGAACACCATGCCGACATCGCGGGCATTGACGGGGACATTGGTGACATCGCGCCCGCCGATGGTAATGGCTCCCTCGGAGGGCGTCTCGAAACCGGCAAGCATGCGCAGCGTCGTCGTCTTGCCGCAGCCCGAGGGGCCAAGCAATGTCACCAGCGTACCTTCTTCGATGACGAGGTTGAGGCGATCGACCGCCAGGCCCGCGGCCGCACCGGAAACACCGGGGAAACGCTTGGAGATGTTGGAGAAGATGACTTTCGACATGGGATTACCTCTTGGGCGATGTCGACGACAGGAGAAGTTGCATGAGCGCCAGGATGGCGAGCACGACGAAGACGAGGATGCTGCAGTAAGCTGCGGCGACGCCGATCTTGAGCGTCTCCACCTGCGACAGGATGGTCACCGTGATCAGCGTCCAGTTGGCCGAAACCAGGAAGATCACCGCGCTCAGTGTCGTCAGCGACCGCGTGAAGGCATAGGAAAGCGACGTGAACAGCGCCGGCTTGAGCAGCGGCAAGGTGATCTGGAAGAAGGTCCGCGTATTGGATGCGCCGAGCGTCATCGAAGCTTCTTCGATCGACTTGTCGATCTGGCGAAGCTGGTTTGAGCCCGCTTCGATGCCCACCTGAAGGTTCTTCACCACCATGGCGGCGACCACAATGAAAGCGGTGCCGGTCAGGAGCAGCGGCGGCGCGTTGAAGGTGCTGACATAGCCGATGCCGAGAATGGTGCCCGGCGCGGCGAAGGAGAGCAGCGTGCCCCAGCGCAAAAGGAAGCTGCCGGGAAACGCCTTCCGGACCAGGAGATAGGCGATCAGCATGCCGGCGACGGCCGTCACAGGCGTGGCGATACCCGCCAGCAGCAAGGAATTGGTGAGCGTCTGGAAGCCAGCCGTGAAGACCGTTGCGTAGTGGTCGGTCGTCAGCGTGTTGTCGATGCCCGGCAGCCGGGTGAAGGAGACGTAGATGACCGTCAGGTAGAACAGCAAGATCGCAAGGACGATGGCGTAGCAGAGCATCGAAAGCGGCAGCACCACGGCCGCGCCGGAAATACGGATCGTCTGAGCCGTCGGCTTGCCGGTCACGGTCACATAGCTTCGCTTGGCCACCCAGTAGCGATGGACAAGGAAGGCGGTGATCGAGGGAACCAGCATGAGGCTTGCGAGCAGCGCGCCGGAACGCAGGTCGAAGTAGCCGACCATCTGTGAATAGGCTTCGACGGCGAGCGTGTTGAAATTGCCGCCGATCAGCATGGGATTGCCGAAATCCTCGACCGATTTGACGAAGACCAGCAAGGCCGAGCTGAGGATCGCCGGCGTGACGAGCGGCAGCGTCACCCGCGAGAAGGTGATCCAGCGCGAGGCGCCGAGCGAGGCGGAAGCATCCTCCAGCGCACTGTCGATCGATTGCAGCATGCCGCGGATGTTGAGATAGGCGATCGGCGTGAAGGCGAGCGACTGGATCAGGACCAGGCTGTGAAAGCCGTAGACGTTGGCGTTGCGGATGCCGAGCAGCTCACGGGTGATGAGGCCCGAGCGTCCGAACAGGATCACCACCGCGAGCGCCATGACGAAAGGCGGCGAGATGATCGGCAGCAGCGCCACGCCATGCACGAAGGTCTTGCCCGGCATGGTCGTGCGCGTGGCCGAGAAGGCAAGCACGAAGCCGGTCAGGGTGGCAATCACGGCCGAGGTTGCGCCGAGGAGCAGCGTATTGAACAACGATTCCCAGACGAAGGATTTCGTCAGCACCACGGCGAGGGCTGCGAGGTCGAAGCCGCGGTCGGTGACAACGGCCTGCTTCAGAACGGTGAAGATCGGCAAGGCCGCGAAGACGAGCACCGAGAGCGTGACGACGGCGAAAATGCCGAACAGCCACGGGTCGACGACGATCTTGCGCAGGAAGGCCGGCGATGCCCCCGTCCGCCCGGACGGGGTCGCTTGCGAGACGAGGGTCATGGCGAGGCTCCTTGCCGGCGTTACTTGGCGTCGGCCTTGTGGCGCACGTCGTTTTCGTAGCGCTCCAGGAGGCGCGCGCGATTTTCGCCGGCCCAGCTGAAGTTGTAGTCGATCATCTTCACGTTGGAGAGGTCGATCTTGGCCGCCGGGTTCTTATAGCCCGGCACGATTGGCCCGCGGAACGTCGCGCCAATGGCAGCCTGGCCCTTTTCCGTCAGCACCCAGTCGAGAAACGCGGCGGCAGCCTTCGACTGCTCCTCGGGCGCATTGGCGATGGCCGCCGCTGCATTCACCTCGAAGCCGGTGCCTTCTTCAGGAAAGGCGTAGCCGACCGGGTAGCCCTGCGCCAGGGCCGCCTCGATATCCTGGGTATAGGCCATGGCAAGCGCGATCTCGTTGTTGGCGACCATGCGCGACGGCGCGACGCCGGAGCGCGTGTACTGAACGACATTTTCGTCGATTTTCTTCATCAGCTCGAAGGCCGGCTCCTCGCCGAAAAGCTGAACCATGGAGGCAAGAGCGACATAAGCCGTTCCGGAAGAGGCCGGATGCGCAAGGGCGACGCTCTGCTGGAAGGCTGGATCCGCGAAGGATTTCCAGCTTGTCGGCGGCTTGGCGCCGGTTTCATCGAGAACGGCCTGGCTGTAGGCAAAGACGATCGGTGAGATGGAAATGGGGGTCCAGCGGCTCTCCTTGTCGATGTAGCGCTGGTCTATCTTGTCGATGCCGGCATTCTTGTGCGGTGCCAGCAGGCCTTCGTTGGCGGCCTGGATAAAGTTGTCGGCAGCGCCTGCCAGCCAGAGCCCAGCCTGGGGATTGCTCTTTTCCGCGCGAATGCGGGCGAGGATTTCGCCAGCGCCGATGCGCACGAACTGCGCTTCGATGCCGGTGTCGTCCTTGAACGCCTTCAGGACGGAGGCGCAATCGTCTTCTGACATCGGGCAATAGACGGTCATTCCCCCGGCATGGGCACTACCGGACGAGAAAACTGAGCATAGGGCAACAAGCGCTGAAGCCAGCGCGAAACGGCGTGACATATCGATTTCCTCCAGACGATCGCATCGGCCTCTCCCGAGAACCCTTCCTGGGCCTTCGTGGTCTCACTCGCCGTGCGTGACCATCGTGATAATGAAGGAATCTACATTTGTCAAAATAAATGTAGCTTAGCTACATTTCCCACCGGGCACTTGAGGTAAGCGACAAAGAGTGTTTCCAGGCAGGACGATTTATCCGGCGGAAGCGTGTCGCCGAGCAGACATACGGCGCGGGCCGGCGATCCTATCGCCAGGCATAGAACGCCAGGCCAATGGCGACGGCCAAGGTGAGTGCGGCGAACAGCAGGTTCAGCGTGGATTGGTACTTGCTGAAACTATGGGCGGCGCGACAGCCCGCCAGCGCGCCGAGAGCCCCGCCGCCGACGAAGGAGAAGGCGAGTGGCCAATCGACCAGGCCGGAGAACGTGTAGCTTGCACCCGTGGTGAGACCGAAAGCGGAAATGGCGACCAGCGATGTGGCGATTGCGTTGATCGTCGGCATGCCGGTCGAAACCATCAGGCCCGGCACGATCAGGAATCCGCCACCGATCCCGAAGAAACCCGAAACGATGCCGGTTCCGGCGCCAAAGGAGAGCACTTTCGGCGCGTTTCTGGGCGTGCAGGTCGACGTCGGATCGCCAGCCAGGTGGCGTCGCTTCAGCATGGTGAGGCTGACAACGGCCATCAGCGCCGCGAACAACAGCAAGAGCCGCTGGCCCTCCAGAGCCTTGCCGAGCGTCGCGCCGATCCATGCGCCACCGATACCGGTGATGCAGTACATTGTCGCACAGCGCCATTTCACCGTGCCGTGTCGCGCATGCACCGCCAGTCCCGAGAGCGCATTCGCTGCGACGGCGACGGCGCTCGTCCCGATCGCCACATGCACGTTGCTGACGCCGACGACATAGACGAGCAGCGGGACGGCCAGAATGGAGCCGCCACCGCCGAACAGCCCGAGGCTGAAGCCGACGAGACCGCCGCAGAGCGCTGCCAGGATGTATTGGACAAGATCCAGCGTCATGGTTCGGCACCGTGCCGGCGGGGAAACGATGGCGCCTGCGATGTGTCGAAGCCGGAAGACGGCCTGGACGCAGAGCGTGCTCGTGAATGGAGCGGCGTCAGGACCATGCCGCACCTTGTAGGGCGTCGATGGGGAGTTTCAGGTAGCGCCGGCCGTTTTCCTCCGGCTCCGGAAGCCGACCGCCGTTGATGTTGACCTGCAAGGCATGGAGGATGAGCTTGGGCATCGGCAGCGTTCGGTCCCGTTCCTCGCGGAACGCGACGAACTCGCTTTCGCAGCCATAGCGCGTCAAATGGATGTTGTCCGCCTTCTGCCCAGCAACCGTGCTTTCCCAACGCGGCTCGCGTCCACCGGGCTGATAGTCATGGCCGACGAAGATACGGGTGTCGTCGGCCAAGGCCATGATGTCGCGGATGCTCGCCCAGAGCGCATTGGCGCTGCCGCCGGGGAAATCCGTGCGCGCGGTTCCGCTGTCCGGCATGAAGACCGTGTCGTGCACGAAGGCGGCGTCACCGACGAGATAGGTGATCGATGCCAGCGTATGGCCCGGAGAGAACATCACCCCGGCCTCGAGACTGCCAATCCGGAATGTGTCGCCGCGATTAAACAGCCGGTCCCATTGCGATCCGTCCGTTTGCAGGCTTGGCCAGTTGTAGATGTCGGCCCACAACTTCTGGACATCGACGATGCACGTGCCGATGGCCGTGGGCGCGCCGGTCTTGGCCTTCAGATAGGCGGCGGCGGAAAAGTGGTCGGCATGCGGATGGGTGTCCAGGATCCATTGGACGTCCAGGTCCTGGGCCCGCACGAAGTCGAGCAGCCGGTCGGCATTGGCAGTCGCTATCGAGCCGGACTTCTCGTCGAAGTCGAGCACCGGATCGATGATCGCGCAGGCCCGCGTTTTCGGGTCGCTGACCACATATTGCACGGACCAGGTTCGCGGGTCGAAGAAAGCCGCAATGTCGGGCCTGGCCATGCCTCATGCCTCCGCTGCAAGTGCGGCGCGCGGGAAGAAGATCGCCCGCGCCGGGTCGAAATCATAGTGCCGCTCGTAGCTGGCTGCGTCGCCGGCGAGCCTGGCGACGGCGTCGAGGATGAACGCCACTTCCTCGTCTGCAAGCAGGACGCTGAAGTTCAGTCGAACAAAGCCCGGCTTCAGCATTTCCTGGCCTGCGAGGATGGCCTCGCGCAGGCGCTGCGACTGGTCATCGTCGATGCCCAGCAGCCGGTGGACATAGGGCCCGGCGCAGGCGCAGCCGCCGCGCGCCTGAATGCCGAAGCGATCGCTGAGCATGCGGGTCACGAGCTGCTGGTGGACATGACCGCCCTTGTCGTCCTTGACGCGGAAGGAAAAGATCGGCAGCCGCCTTGGTTCTAGTGGGCCAAGCAGTTCCAGCCCCTCGACGCCCCGCCATGCGGTGATTGCGCGGCACGTCAACTCGGCATTTCTGGCCTGCATTGCCTCGGCGCCGATCGCCTCCTTGACGAGGAAGGCGAGTGCCGCCCTGATATCGCCGACGACGTTCGGCGTGCCCGCCTCCTCGCGCGCCTCAAGGCTGTTGCTGTAGTCGTGGCCGGTCGGCGAAACGAATTTGACGGTGCCGCCACCGGGCCAGGATGGCTTGGCGATGACAGCCGCGTCACGTCGCAGGATCAGCACACCTGACGTGCCGGGGCCGCCGATGAACTTGTGCGGAGAGATGACCACGGCGTCGATTGCGGTGTCTTTATCGGGCGACATGTCGATCGGCAGGTAGGGCCCTGCACCGGCATAGTCCCACACCATCTTTGCGCCTGCGGCCTTCGCGATCCTGGTGACATCAGCAACGTCGGTGACGATGCCGGTGACATTGGAAGCGGCAGAGAAGGCGCAGACGACGAGATCGGCTGGCTGCCTTAGCGCTTCGCCCAGGGCGGCGAGGTCCGGTCCGCCAGTCGGACACTCGGCGATCTCGACCACCTCGGCGCCGCTTTCGCGCCAGGGCAGGATGTTGGAATGATGCTCATAGGGGCCGATCAGGATGCGAACGCGCCGGCCGGCGGCGACCGCGTCGTCAACCCCCAGCAGCTTCACCAGCCGATTGATGCCGGCAGTGGCGCCGGAGCCGGCGAAAATGACGGCGTGCTCAGGTCCCGCGCCGCAGCAGGCGGCGATCACCGCGCGCGCATCGCGCCGCAGCCTCGTCATCGAGCCGCCGCAGTAGGAAGCCTCGGTGTGGCTGTTAGCGTAGTAGGGCAGCACCTGCTCGAGGATGAAATGCTCGATCTGCATCAATGCTCGGCCCGAAGCGACATAGTCGGCATAGACGAGCTTCTTGACGCCGAACGGCCCCTCGATCTTTGCGTTCTTGCCGACCAGTCCGGCTCGCAGGGCCGCGATCGCGTTATCGCCAGCAAGGCTCTCCCGAAACGCATCGAGCGGACCGGTAAGGTGTGGCTGGCGTGGGCACGGCGTCGTCATCGTTTCCTCCCGGGGTCGCACAGACGATAAGTCTAATCGAGCCGTTGCATGGAAACCTCATCATTCTTATGCTTGTATGCGCCGCAATCGGGTCGTATGATCGCTGAAATGGAAAAAATCGACGAAATTGATATGCGGATCCTATCCTGCCTGCAAAAGGACGGCACGATCTCGCAGCGTGATTTGGCCGACCGTGTCGGCCTGTCGCAGAATGCCTGCTGGCGGCGCCTGCAGCGGCTGAACGCCAGCGGGCTCGTGCTTGGTACCCATGCCGCGGTCGACGTCGCAGCGCTCGGCTTCGACCTCACAGTGTTCGTGATGATCCGCACCCGCCACCATTCCAAGGAATGGGCCGACAGCTTCCGCAAGCATGTCGAGCGCCTGCCGGAGGTGACGGATCTGTACCGGATCGGCGGCGACTGGGATTATCTGATCAAGGTGGTGACACGCGGCATGGCCGGCTATGACGCCTTCTATCAGAAGCTGATCACCGATTTCGACCTGATGACGGTCACCGGTTTCTTCTCGATGGAAACCATCATCAGCAACCGCATGCCCGACCTGCGCGGTCTTACCCGGTAACGTGCACGTGGTGCTCCAGCGCGGCCGTTGCGCCGCAGTCTACGGGTCGAAGGGCGCACAGCATTTGTTGCCGACCGGTATCGCGGCGGCAAGAAAGGTGTCGAGGGCCGGATTTTGGTCCGAACGACGCCAGGCAAGGCCGGTTTCCACCTCCGGTACACGGCCGGCCAGTGGCAAATAGGTCGCGCCGCGCCGCTGAAGGTTGGTCATCGATCGGGGGACCAAGGCGACGCCGAGCCCGGATGCGACCAGACCGACGATCGTCTGCATCTGGATGGCTTCCTGGTAGGTCGAGAATGCCATTCCGTGCTCGGCGAAATATCCCGAGACGATATCGTGAAAGGCCGGTGCGGCCCGCCGCGGAAAAACGATGAGGGGCGCCTTGAAGAAGTCGGCTGGCTCCAGAACACTTCCTGCAAAACCCACTCGCTGCTCCTCGATCCAGGCCGTGGGCACCGCGGCAACCAGCGGTTCCCGCAGTAGCGGCAGGTAGGAAAGGGTGGGATGAAGGGACGCCTGGTTGGGGGCAATGATCAGCCCGACATCGATCTCTTCATCGAGCAGCGCCTCTATCTGGATATCGCTGGTGGCTTCGCGCATCGTCAGTTCCACATGCGGATAGGCCGCGCGATAGCGGCTGACGATGTCGGGCAGTACGCTATAGTCGGCCGTGCTGACGAAGGATAGGCGCAGGTGCCCGATCTCGCCGCGTGACAGCCTTTTTGCGGTGTCGGCAAGGCCGTTCGCCCCGTCGAGCACCTGGCGGACATGGACGAGCCACTGCCTGCCGACGGATGTCAGCTCCACGTTCCGCTTGGTACGTTTGAAGAGCTGTACCTTCAGTTCCTTCTCCAATGCGAGGATGGATTGACTGAGCGGCGGCTGCGTCATGTTGAGGCGGGAGGCCGCATGGCCGAAATGCAGTTCTTCGGCGACGGCGACGAACTGGCGAAGTTGCCTCAAATCCATGATCTGTCTCTATTGATATTTTCCGCGACTTATTCGCTCGAGAAAAGTATATTTCACAGTCACCTTGAACGCCAGTAAACTCGACCTCGAACCAATTGAGGGAGCAAGTCATGGCCTACAACGAACGATCGAAACACATCACGCAAGGTGTCGCACGGTCCCCCAACCGGGCGATGTATTATGCCCTCGGCTACGAGAAGGCCGATTTCGCCAAGCCGATGATCGGCATTGCCAACGGTCATTCGACGATCACGCCCTGCAATGCCGGGCTGCAACCGTTGGCCGACGCCGCTGTCGCGGCAATCAAGGCTGCCGGCGCGAATCCGCAGATCTTCGGAACGCCGACGATTTCCGACGGCATGTCGATGGGCACCGAAGGGATGAAGTATTCGCTTGTGTCCCGCGAGGTCATCGCCGATTGCGTGGAAACCTCGGTGCAGGGCCAGTGGATGGACGGCGTCCTCGTCCTCGGCGGTTGCGACAAGAACATGCCGGGCGGCATGATCGGCATCCTTCGCGCCAATGTTCCGGCGATCTATGTCTATGGCGGCACGATCAAGCCCGGCCACTGGAAGGGGCAGAGCCTTTCGGTCGTCTCTGCGTTCGAAGCCGTCGGCGCCTTCATGGCCGGCCGGATGAGCGAAGAGGATTTCGAAGGCATCGAACGCAATGCCTGTCCGTCGACCGGCTCCTGTGGCGGCATGTATACGGCCAACACCATGAGTTCGTCCTTCGAGGCGCTCGGCATGTCGCTTCTTTATTCCTCCAACATGGCTAATCCCGACCAGGAAAAGCTGGATAGCGCCGCGCAATCGGCCCATGTCCTGGTCGAAGCCGTCAAGAAGGGCATCAAGCCAAGGGACATCGTCACGCGCAAGTCGATCGAAAATGCGGTCGCCCTGATCATGGCGACGGGCGGATCGACCAACGCGGTGCTGCATTATCTCGCCATCGCGCATGCGGCGGAAGTCGAGTGGACACTGGACGATTTCGAGCGCGTTCGCCGCAACGTCCCCGTCCTCTGTGATCTCAAGCCATCGGGCAGATACATGGCCGTCGACCTGCACCGGGCGGGCGGCGTGCCGCAGGTGTTGAAGATCCTTTTGAATGCGGGCCTTCTGCACCACGACTGTCTGACGATCACGGGCAGGACGATCGGGGAAGAGCTTGCAGCCGTTCCGGACCAGCCCCGCTCGGACCAGGACGTTATCCGGCCGTATGAAAGACCGATCTACCGCGAGGGCCACCTCGCGGTGCTGAAAGGGAACCTGGCCGAAGGCGGTGCCGTTGCCAAGATCAGCGGCTTGAAAAGCCCCGTGATGAGCGGGCCTGCGCGGGTGTTCGAGGACGAACAATCGGCGATGGATGCCATATTGTCGGATAGGATCAGGCCCGGCGATATCCTCGTGCTGCGCTATCTCGGGCCGAAGGGCGGCCCCGGCATGCCTGAGATGCTGGCGCCGACTTCGGCGATCATCGGCAGAGGCTTGGGCGACAGCGTCGGTCTCATCACCGACGGCCGCTTCTCGGGCGGAACCTGGGGCATGGTGGTTGGTCACGTCACGCCGGAGGCTTTCGAAGGGGGCACGATCGCGCTGGTGCAAGAAGGGGACCGGATCGTTATCGACGCCCATCGACAGTTGCTGCATCTCGACGTCGGCCCGGAAGAATTGGCAAGAAGGCGCGCCCACTGGCGACAGCCGGAACCGCGTTACAAACGCGGGGTGCTGGCAAAGTTTGCAGCGCTGGCGCGCCCGGCCAATGAGGGCGCCGTCACCGGGTGATTTGCATTGGCCAATCGCGGGTCGTCAGCAGGCCGCGCATGTCAGCGGTTGATCTGGCTTTCGGGTCTTCGGCCAGCGGCCTGCTCTATCTGCGCGAAAAAGCCCGATCGTGTTGCTGCTGGCGCCTGCCGCCCTAGTTGGTGGCTGTGGTGATGGTGACATTGCGATCGTCAGTGCCAAGCCCCATGCGGGGACAAGGCAGCAAAAGTCAGTCCGGAGATATTTCGCCGAAGGACCAAGGCTATGGAAGAGACCGAAGCGCCGCGGGAGCCGCGCGCGATGTCGCGCCGCATGGCCATTGCCTATGCGATCGGCCTGCCGCTTTCGCTGCTGGCATTGATCTTCGTGCCGGCCGGCACGATTGCCTGGCGCCCTGGTTGGATGTTCCTGGCGGTCCTGATCTTGAGTTTCGGCGCTTCCGCTCTGGTGCTTGCACGGGTCAATCCTGTGATCTTCCGCGCGCGCAGCCGGTTTCAGGCGGGCACGAAAAGCTGGGACATGGCTCTGCTTGCCGTCATCCTGCCGGCAATGGTTGCGGTGCTCCCGGTCGCAGCGCTTGATGCCGGGCGGTTCCATTGGTCGATCGTTCCGACCTGGGCGATGCTGTCGGGCTACGGCGCCATGCTGGCCGGCGTCGCGGTGACCGCCTGGGCGCAGGCGGTCAATCCGTTCTTCGAGCCGGGTGTGCGGATTCAATCCGAGCGGCACCACCGCGTGATCGATACCGGCCCCTATCGTTTCGTCCGTCACCCCGGCTACATCGCCGCTCTGTTCCTCTTCTTCGGCATGGCGCTTGCGCTCGGCTCGTTCTGGGCGCTCATTCCCGCAGCGCTGGCGGGGACGCTGCTCGTGCTGCGCACGTCGTGGGAAGATCGGCTGCTGCGGGCCGAGCTTTCCGGATATGAAGCCTATTCCCGTCGGGTTCGATGGAGGCTGGTTCCCGGCATCTGGTGACGCCGGCGATCTTTCATCCCCCAATTTGTACCGGACACCCAGCATTAACCTGACTAGCAAACTCATGACTTTGCCCTCGGATCGCCGACGCTCGGGTCACGAGAAATCCCGCTCGGCATCATCACCGCTCTGATCAGCGTTCCCGTTTTCGCGGGCAATCGCGCCATTGGCCGAGCCTCGCCGCTCGACAGGCGGGTCGCACCCCTTTACATCGCTCGCCATGGAACTCCGCTTCAACCGCCCCGCCTTCGTATTCTCCATCCTGCTGTTCGTCGTCCTCGTCCTGCTGGCGACGGTCGGGGCCGGATGGGGCTGGATCCGCGGCTTTTCCGGTGATGTCCTTGCCGTGATGTGGGTTTACTGCATGCTCGCATCGGTGGTGACGGCTCGACCCCAACTGGTCGCCGGTATCGCATTCTCGCTTGGCGTGGCGGTCGAACTTGCACAGTACCTGGCGTCCAATTTCGGTGTCCGCGTTTCCAACCCCATTTTGAGGATTGTGCTCGGGGCGACGCCGGATTGGTGGGATGTGCTGGCCTATGCGTTGGGTGCCGTCCTCGTGTTGGGCATGGCGATGCTCGGCCGCTTCCGGCAGCGCCGCACCGTTGCGCTGCGCGCGCTATGATTAGACGGGCCCGGGCGCCGGCGAAACCAGTGCCATTGCCCCGGTCACCAGGCGCGCGACACGAGCCGTATCCGGCACCTCGCCAAAGAGGATGCGGTACATGATGGGCGAGACGACGCGGTCCATGACGGCGTCGACATCCGGAAATGCTTCGCCGCGGCCTTCAGCGCGCGCCGCGATCGCTTCGATCTGCTGTTTGGTGAAGTTGCAGCACTGATAGGCGCCGCTGCCGTCCTGCGCCGCCAGCACATCGCGTATCATTGCGCGCCCGGGTTTCGAGGACATCTCCTCCGCATATTGCTCGGCCCAGGCCAGCAGATCTCGGCCGCCATTCCCGGTATCGACCGGCTCCATGTCGGGTCGCAGCCGCTCGACTGCGACATCGGCCAACAGTTCCTGGATGTCGCCCCAACGGCGGTAGATGGTCGACGGCGTCACGCCCGCTTCCGCGGCGATCATCGGAATGGTGACCTCCGCGCGCTCCATTCTGGTCATCAGAGCCTGCACGGCCCCGTGCACCGATGCCTGTACCCTGGCGCTTCGTCCACCCGGGCGTGGACCTTCCCTGCCTGCCATTCCAACTCTTCCTTCCGTCTGCTGCGCATGGATCAGAAACTTTCACAGCACCATAAACGCAAATTATTTGCTTTTGTGTCTGTCCGTTCCTACATCGCCTAAACGCAACGATTTAGCGTTAAGGATTATATAGATGTTCTCCTCTGCCAAATCCAGTGAGAGTGGTGCTGCCGCCGCCAACCCCATCGCCTTCCACGCGGTCACGCTTGCCACGTTCTTCGGCGCGTCGGCCGCACCCACGCCGCTTTACCGCATCTATCAGGAAAGCTTTGCCGCCTCGCCGGTCATGATGACGGGAGTCTTCGCGGTCTATGCCTTCGCGCTTCTCACCGCGCTTTTGATCGCCGGTTCGATCTCCGACCACCTCGGCCGGAAGCCGGTGATTTTCGGTGCGCTGCTTCTCGAAATCGTGGCGATGATGCTCTTCGTCGTTGCCGACGGGCCGTCCTGGCTGATCGCGGCGCGCGTTGTTCAGGGGCTTGCGACCGGCATCGCCGGCGCCTCGATCGGCGCGTCGCTGGTTGATGTCGATCGCGCCCAGGGCCAGCTCGTCAATTCGCTCGCGCCGCTGATCGGCATGGCCGTTGGCGCCTTGGGGACCAGCGCGCTCATTCAATACGGCCCATTTCCCCTTCACCTCGTCTACGGGCTGCTTCTGATCGGCTTTGCGTTGCAGGCAACGGCGATATGGTTGACGCCGGAGACGGGCGGCAAACGCATCGGCGCGCTCTCCTCGCTCAAGCCGACGATCGCCATTCCGCCTCAGATCAAGCGGCCGCTCGCGCTGGCCACCCCGATCAACATCGCCAACTGGGCCCTTGGCGGCTTCTATCTCTCGCTGATGCCCTCGCTCGTCGCGTCCGTTACCGGCAGCAGGGCGCCGTTGACCGGTGGCGCAGTTGTTGCCACGCTGATGGCGGCCGGTGCCTTCAGCGTCTTCCTGCGTCGCGCATACAGTCCTCGGGCAAACGTAACCTTCGGCGTCTCGGCCACGACCGCCGGCATGCTGATCGTGGTTACCGGCACTCACCTGGCGAATGTGCCGGTCATGATCCTCGGCACGCTGCTCACCGGCGCCGGCTTCGGCACCAGCTTTCTCGGCATCATGGGGTCGATCATGCCGCTCGCCAAGGCGGAGGAGCGCGCCGGGTTGCTGTCCGCCTTCTACATCCAGAGCTATCTGGCCTTCAGCCTGCCGGCGATGGCAGCCGGGTTTCTTGCAAAGACGCTGGGCTATCAGGCGACCACCGACATTTACGCCGCCGTCATCATCGTCACCGCCGTTGGCGGACTCATCGCCAGCCGTGAGCGTCGGGCAGCGGTGCCGGCGGTTTCATGACCAATCATTGCAGGCGCGCTCAGCCACAAATCGAACGAAGAAAGCGCTTCTCGATGGAATAGAGCTTCATAACGCCCGTTATCCCTTCGGACGGGAGATGCCGGTTCGTTTTTCAAGAAGGAGTCATGGGCATGAAGAACCACTGGAAACAGAGCACCGCCCTCATCGCCCGCGTTACCGCCTTTGCCGGCGTCGAAGCGCAGGCAAGGCAGAGCACGGCTCCGGGGCACGCGGACGGCAGGCAAGCAGGCGGCCACGACGACGGTACCATTATCGTTGCGGGTAACAGCTCCTCCAACTCGTAGAGCAACTCCAGTTCGAACTCGTCATCGAACAGTTCGTCCAATTCCCGCTCGAACGGCTCGGACCGCTCGTACCGTTCCGGCAAGCTGTGGCATACGCGGTGATAGCGAAATCGCAAAAGAGCGGGGACCGGGCAACCGGTCCCCGCTTCTTGCTTTCTGCGGTGGGCTAGCGCGCTGCCGGTGCCATCCGCCGATACCAGCCAGGGCCGGCGATCGTGTTCCGGTAGACGACGTTGCGGCTTATCGCTCCTCATCTGTTTCCGCGCGAATGTCCGCCTTGATCGCGGCATCATCCCGACGAAACGGGATCACCTGAACAAGCGGCGTGGGCAATGACGTCAGATGCGGGTCGTACCGCTCCCCCCCCCCCCGAAAAAAAGGGACGGTTCAGTTCTGGTCGAGCGCCCGCGTGAGGCTGAGCGCCACCAGCGTGCAGATTGCCCCGGAGATCAGATAGCCGCCGATGAAGACGATGCCGAAGCTGGTCGCAAGCCCAAGCGCCACCAGCGGCGCGAAGGCGGCGCCGACGAGCCAGGCCAGGTCGGAGGTCAGCGCCGCGCCGGTGTAGCGGTAGTACTGGGTGAAGCGCGAGGAAACGGCGCCGGAGGCCTGGCCGAAGGTCAGACCGAGAACGGCAAAGCCGATCAGGATATAGGCGTCCTGTCCGGCCCCGCCGGCATCAAGAAGGAAGGGTGCGGAGAAACTGAAGATCGCGATCAGCGTCGCGCCGATCATCAGCTCGGTGCGGCGACCGATGCGGTCGGCGATCACGCCCGACACGACAATGCCGATCACGCCGACGGCTGCGCCCGCGACCTGGACCAGCAGGAACCGGGCGGCTGACTGTCCGCCGTTCAGGATGACCCAGCTCAGCGGGAAGATCGTCACCAGATGGAACATTGCAAAGCTCGCCAAGGGCACGAAGGCACCGAGCACCACGTCCAGCGCGTGCTTGCTCAGCATCTCGAACACCGGCCGGGCCTGCAGTTCCTGTGCCTCCATCGCCGCGCCGAATTCCTTGCTGGCGACGATGCGCAGCCGCGCGAACAGCGCCACGACGTTGATCGCAAACGCCACGAAGAAGGGATAGCGCCAGCCCCAGGAGAGGAAATCATCCTCGGAAAGATTGGCAACGAAATAGCAGAAGATGATGCTGGCGAGCGCAAAGCCTATGGGTGCCCCGAGCTGCGGGATCATCGCATACCAGCCCCGGTGGTTCGGGGGCGCGTTGAGGTTGAGCAAGGATGCAAGCCCGTCCCATGCGCCGCCGAGCGCAAAGCCCTGTCCCAGTCGGAAAAGCGCCAGCAGCGCCACCGCCCAGTAGCCGATCGTCTCGTAGCCCGGAAGGAAGGCGATCGATGCCGTCGAGCCGCCGAGGATCACCAGGGCGATCGTCAGCTTGGTGCCGCGCCCGTAGTTGCGGTCGATCCACATGAAGACGAGGGAACCGACCGGACGGGCGATAAAGGCGAGCGGAAAGATCGCAAACGACATCAGCGTGGCAGCAACCGGGCTGGGTGCGAACGGGAAAATGAGTTTTGGAAAAACCAGGATCGAGCCGAGGCCGTAGACGAAGAAGTCGAAGAATTCCGACATGCGGCCGATGACCACGCCAATGGCTATGCTGCCCGGCGACAGCGGCTTGTCGTCATGGATGCGACGGGCGTCCCGCTCAAGGCCTGAAGACGTAGGATTGACGACCGAGCTCATAAATTCCTCCCGGCGATTTGTGCCGCCTCGTCGGAATGTTGATCAATCAACGTTCGAGATCAAGGAAAGCGGCGAAAAAAACGTGAACTCATCGGCATCTTCCAATGGTCGGCCGGCGAGGATGCCCTAGATTGGGCCTTTGCGGACGTCGCCGTCCACTCTGCTGCGATGCGACAGAATGCTGCAGTGCGACGAACAACCTCATTCCACCGAGCCCGATACGCGATTAGTGCCGACTAGACAAAACGCAAATGGAGCCCGAAATGCCCACTCCATTGAAGCTCGCCGGACGATCGGTCGTTCTTCTCTCTACCCTGGCCCTTGCCGGGTGCGACCTGGTCGTGATGTCGCCCTCCGGCGATATTGCGGCGCAGCAGAGAGATCTGATCGTCGTTTCGACGATCCTGATGCTGATCATTATCGTGCCGGTGCTTTTCCTGACGCTGTTCTTCGCCTGGCGCTACCGCCAGTCCAACACGGCGGCCAGATACGACCCGGAATGGCATCACTCGACCGGCTTGGAAGTCGTCATCTGGTCTGCGCCGCTGGCGATCATCATTGCGCTCGGCGCCATCACCTGGATCAGCACCCACAAGCTCGATCCCTACAGGCCGCTCGACCGGCTCGATGCCAATCGACCCGTTCCCGCCGATACAAAGCCTCTGACGGTCGAGGTCGTGGCGCTCGACTGGAAATGGCTGTTCTTCTATCCGGATTACGGCATCGCCACCGTCAACGAGATGGCGGCACCCGTTGATGTGCCGATCAACTTCAAGATCACCTCATCCTCGGTCATGAACTCCTTCTACGTGCCGGCACTGGCCGGCATGATCTATGCGATGCCCGGCATGCAGACCAAGCTGCACGCCGTCATCAACGAAAAAGGCGAATACGAAGGCCTGTCGTCAAACTATAGCGGCGACGGGTTCTCGCACATGCGCTTCAAGTTTCACGGGCTGGAGCAGGCGGGCTTCGACGATTGGGTCGCAAGGGTCAAGCAGAACGGCACCATGCTCAACCGCGACAGCTACCTGAAACTCGAAAAGCCGAGCACCAAGGAACCGGTCCGTTACTACGCCAGCGTCGAGAACGGACTTTACGAAGCGGTGCTCAACATGTGCGTGCGCACCGGCCAGATGTGCATGAACGACATGATGCACATCGACATGATGGGCGGTGCCGGCGTCGAAAGCCACGAGAACCGCGCCAAGCTCGAGCATGACAACCGCCATGCGGGGGAAACGGGCCATGCCGGCGAAGCGGCACCGGGCGCCACCTTCCCGGCAACAGGCAATCCATCAAAGAGCGAAGAGCCGGCCGAAGGCATCGACAACGAGCCGCAGTCGATGAACCACGACATGCACAACATGGAAGGCGACCAGAAGGCGCCCGCCGAGAACCAGGACGGCCCGGTGCCTGCGCAGTTGAACAACGCCGGCATCACAAAGCCCTGACGCCCGCATTTCAAGAGAATTTGGATAGCCCTATGTTCGGTAACACCAACCTCACACAATTCATCTTCGGGCGGCTCACCTTAGAAGCGATCCCCTATCACGAGCCGATCCTGGTGGCGACGTTCATCGCCGTGGCGATCGGTGGCCTCGCCATCCTGGCGCTGATCACCAAATACAGGCTCTGGGGCTACCTCTGGAACGAGTGGTTCACCAGCGTCGACCACAAGAAGATCGGCGTCATGTACGTGATCCTGGCGCTCGTCATGTTGATGCGCGGCTTTGCCGACGCGATCATGATGCGGCTGCAGCAGGCGATCGCCTTCAACGGCAATGAAGGCTATCTCAATCCGCATCATTACGACCAGATCTTCACCGCCCATGGCGTGATCATGATCTTCTTCATGGCCATGCCGTTCGTGACCGGCCTGATGAACTATGTCGTGCCGCTGCAGATCGGCGCGCGCGACGTCTCCTTTCCGTTCCTCAACAATTTCTCGTTCTGGATGACGACGGCTGGTGCCGTCATCATCATGATGTCGCTGTTCGTCGGCGAGTTCGCCCGCACCGGATGGCTCGCCTATCCGCCGCTTTCGGGTGCCGATTACAGTCCGGGCGTCGGCGTCGACTATTACATCTGGGGCCTGCAGGTGGCGGGTGTCGGCACGACGTTATCAGGCATCAACCTGATCGCGACCATCGTCAAATTACGCGCGCCGGGGATGACGCTGATGAAGATGCCCGTCTTCACCTGGACGTCGCTCTGCACCAACATCCTGATCGTTGCAACCTTCCCGATCCTGACGGCCACGCTCGCCTTGCTGTCGCTCGACCGCTACGCCGGCACCAATTTCTTCACCAATGACCTTGGTGGCAACCCGATGATGTATGTGAACCTCATCTGGATCTGGGGCCATCCGGAAGTCTATATTCTCATCCTGCCGGCCTTCGGCATCTTCTCGGAGGTCGTCGCCACCTTCTGCGGCAAGCGCCTCTTCGGTTACGCCTCCATGGTCTATGCGACCTGCGTAATCATGATCCTGTCCTATCTCGTCTGGCTGCACCACTTCTTCACCATGGGGTCGGGCGCATCGGTCAACGCCTTCTTCGGCATCACCACGATGATCATCTCGATCCCGACGGGGGCGAAGATGTTCAACTGGCTGTTCACCATGTATCGCGGCCGCATCCGCTACGAAGTGCCGATGCTGTGGACCGTCGGCTTCATGGTCACCTTCGTCATCGGCGGCATGACCGGCGTCATGCTGGCGATCCCGCCGGCCGATTTCGTGCTGCACAACTCGTTGTTCCTGATTGCCCACTTCCATAACGTCATCATCGGCGGCGTCGTCTTCGGCTTGATGGCGGGCCTCGTCTACTGGTGGCCGAAGGCCTTCGGCTACAAGCTGGATCCGTTCTGGGGCAAGATGAGCTTCTGGTTCTGGCAGATCGGCTTCTTCTTCGCCTTCATGCCGCTCTACGTGCTCGGCCTGATGGGCGTCACCCGCCGCGTGTCGCAGTTCGAGGATCCGTCGCTGCAGATCTGGTTCGTCATCGCCGCCTTCGGCGCCGTCCTGATCGCACTCGGGATCGCTTCCTTCGTCATTCAGCTTATCGTCAGCTACCTCAGGCGCGATCAGCTGCGCGACACGACCGGCGATCCGTGGCACGGCCGGACGCTGGAGTGGTCGACCTCCTCGCCGCCGCCGGAATACAACTTCGCCTTCACCCCGGTCGTGCACGATCACGACAGCTGGTACGACATGAAGAACCGCGGCTACGAGCGCCCGCTCGGCGGCTTCAAGCCGATCCATATGCCAAGGAACACTGGAACCGGCGTCATCCTCGCCGGCATCAGCGTCGCGCTCGCCTTCGCGCTGATCTGGTACATCTGGTGGCTGGTGATCGTTTCGTTCGTTGCCATGCTGGCCGTGGCGATCGGGCATACGTTCAACTACAAGCGGGATTTCTACATCCCCGCAGCGACCGTGACGGCAACGGAAGACGCCCGTTCCGAACTTCTGGCGGAGCGGAGCTGAGATGACCAACAAGACCCAAGTTGAAGCAACCGAAGCGCCGCAGTTCTACCTTGAGGAGGAGCACCATCCCGAAGGCAGCACCATGCTCGGCTTCTGGATCTATCTGATGAGCGACTGCCTCATCTTCGCAGTCCTCTTTGCCACCCACGGCGTGCTCGGGCGCAATTATGCGGCCGGTCCGTCACCGGCCGATCTGTTCGATCTGTCGCTTGTTGCCTTCAACACGGCGATGCTTTTGTTCTCCTCGATCACCTATGGCTTTGCCATGCTCCAGATGGAGCGCAACGCCAGGATGGAGACGATCTTCTGGCTCGGCGTGACAGCCGTGTTCGGCCTGGCGTTCCTCGGCGTGGAACTCTACGAGTTCTATCACCTGATCCTTGAGGGGGCCGGCCCGACACGCAGCGCCTTCCTGTCGTCGTTCTTCACCCTGGTCGGCACGCACGGCCTGCACGTCACCTTCGGCATCATCTGGATCGTGACGATGATGGTGCAGGTCAAGATGCATGGCCTGATCCCCGAGAACCGCCGCCGGCTGATGTGTCTGTCGATGTTCTGGCACTTCCTCGACGTCATCTGGATCGGCGTCTTCTCCTTCGTCTATCTGATCGGAGCCATCGGATGAGCCCACAGCCACACAGCCTCGCCCATGAAGATGCCAGCCAGGCCCATCATGGCCACAGCCACGGTCACCAAGCGGGCCATGGCTCGCTTAAGAGCTACATGATCGGCTTCGTGCTTTCCGTCGTCCTGACCGCCATTCCCTTCAGCCTGGTCATGAGCGGCGTGCTCGACAGCAAGATGATGACGGCCGTGCTCGTCATGGGCCTCGGTGCCATCCAGATCGTCGTGCACATGGTCTTTTTCCTGCACATGAACCCGCGCTCGGAAGGCGGCTGGACGATGATGGCGCTGATCTTCACCCTCATCATCGTCGGCATTGCGCTCGCCGGTTCGCTCTGGGTCATGCATCACCTCAACGTCAACATGATGCCCATGACGCACGAGATGATGAAGAACATGCCATGACGGCCCGTTGACGGGGGTGGCCATGAACGAGCGTGCGGCAGACATGAAGGCGGGCGCGCGGCCCTCGCGCTCCCGCCTCGTTCTCACCGTCGCCCTGTCGGTGCTGGCGGTGGTTTTCATCGCTCTCGGCTCCTGGCAGGTGCAGCGTCTCTTCTGGAAGCTCGACCTGATCGCCCGTGTGGACGCCCGCGTTCATGCCGAACCGGTGCCGGCTCCGCCCCCGCCGGAATGGCCCGGCATCAGCGCGGAAAAGGACGAATATCGTCGCGTGACCGCACAGGGCACCTTCGACCATGAACGGGAAGTGCTGGTTCAGGCGGTCACCGAACGCGGCGCCGGCTTCTGGGTGGTGACGCCGATCGTCCAGGAGGACCGTTCGACCATCCTGATCAATCGCGGCTTCGTCCCGTCGGATCGGCGCGATGCTGCCGGGCGCGCTCAAGGCGAGACGTCCGGTATCATCGATGTCACCGGCCTCCTGCGCATGTCCGAGCCGGGCGGCGGCTTCCTGCGCTCCAACGACCCGACAGGCGACCGGTGGTATTCCCGTGACGTCGTTGCGATTGCCAAGGCCAAAGGTCTGGCGAATGTCGCGCCCTACTTCATCGATGCCGACGCCACGCCCAATCCGGGTGGCCTGCCGGCTGGTGGTCTGACGGTGGTCAGCTTTCGCAATAGCCACCTCGTTTATGCGGCAACCTGGTATGTGCTGGCACTGATGAGCGCGACGGGCATCTTCGTCGTTCATCGCTCGCGAGTGGGTTGAGACCCTAGCCGTCTCCTTGTCGCCCTTCGTCTCCGTCGCAGCCGTTGGTCAGTCTGCTTCCGGCGCATTGCGGCCGGTGCATTCGTGGGGATAGCCACCGAGATGGCGCGCTCCACCATCCCGCCAACGAAGCCCGCTCGCAAGCCCGCCTGCGAGAAGCGGCAGGTGCTTGTTAACCATTTGTTAACCATCCGTCGCCTAGATCCTGGCAACGAAAAATTAACGAAGATGATCAAAGTGCTAACAGACGCTCGTTCGATCCGTATCAAGGGCCGCTCGTTCCTGAGCCTCGCGCTGTCGCCGGAGCTACCGCTCGATTCGTGGCTGACGCGGCTTGACGACCTGGCCGCACGCTCGGCGGGCTTCTTTCTCGGCCGGCCGGTGGTGCTCGACATCGTCGATCTCGAAATCGACCGGCCACAGTTGAAGGGCCTGCTCGACGAACTCGCCAAGAGGAATGTCCGGGTCCTGGGCATTGAGGGCGGGCGTCCCTCCTTGTTCGAGCCGGGCATGCCGCCATCGATGAGAGGCGGCCGACCGGCGCCGGATTTCGAGGCAGCGGCAGGCGAATTGATCGCCGGAGAGCCAAAGGCACCTGAGGCTGTCTCCGTCGTCGGCCAGGAAACGCCGGCGGCCAGAGCGACAGCTTCGATCATCGTCAGGGAGCCCGTTCGCTCCGGACAATCGGTGATCTTTCCGGAAGGCGATGTCACCGTGATCGGGTCGGTCGCATCCGGTGCGGAAATTATCGCCGGCGGTTCGATCCATATCTACGGAGCGCTCAGGGGGCGGGCGCTGGCGGGGTCGGTGGGCAACACTTCGGCGCGCATCTTCTGCCGCCGGCTCGAGGCGGAACTGCTGGCCATCGATGGTGTCTACAAGACCGCCGACGACATGGCGGCCGAGCTTCGCGGACAATCGGTGCAGCTTTGGCTCGAAGACGACTCGATCATGGCAGAGAGACTTAACTGAGCCGGCTGCCGGCCAGGAAACAGGAGCGGAAGATGGCGAAAGTAGTTGTTGTTACATCGGGCAAAGGCGGCGTCGGCAAGACGACGTCGACCGCTGCTCTCGGCGCAGCGCTCGCGCAGCGCAACGAGAAGACCGTCGTCGTCGATTTCGATGTCGGCCTGCGCAATCTCGACCTCGTCATGGGTGCCGAGCGCCGGGTCGTCTATGACATGGTCAACGTCATTCAGGGCGACGCCAAGCTGCCGCAGGCGCTGATCCGCGACAAGCGCCTGGACACGCTCTTCCTGTTGCCGGCATCGCAGACCCGTGACAAGGACAGCTTGACGCCGGAAGGCGTCGAGCGTGTCATCAACGATCTGAAGAAGCATTTCGACTGGATCATCTGCGATAGCCCGGCCGGGATCGAGCGCGGCGCCACGCTTGCCATGCGCCATGCCGACATGGCCGTCATCGTGACCAATCCGGAAGTCTCGTCGGTCCGCGACTCCGACCGGATCATCGGCCTGCTCGACGCCAAGACCGAGAAGGCGGAACGGGGAGAGCGGGTCGAGAAACACCTGCTCCTGACCCGCTATGACGCCCTGCGCGCCGAGCGTGGCGACATGCTGAAGGTCGACGATGTCCTGGAGATCCTGTCTATCCCGCTGCTCGGCATCGTTCCCGAGAGCATGGACGTGCTCAAGGCATCCAACATCGGCGCTCCGGTGACGCTCGCCGACAGCAAGTCCGCCCCGGCGCTCGCCTATCTCGACGCAGCCCGCCGGCTTGCGGGCGAAACCGTGCCGATGACCATTCCGGGCGAAAAGCGCGGTCTGTTCGGCAAGATCTTCGGACGGAGGGCAGCATGAGCATTTTCCGTTTCTTCAAAAAGCAGAGTTCGGCCCCGACGGCGCGCGAGCGACTGCAGGTCCTTTTGGCGCATGAGCGGGCCTCCGTCGGTCAATCGGATCTTGTGGCGCTGCTGCGCGAAGAGATCCTTGCGGTCATCTCCAAGCACGTTCAGATCGACGACGACAAGGTCACGGTCAAGATGGACCGGGGCGAACACGTGACGACGCTGGAAGTCGATATCGAGATCCCGATTGCTGCAGGCGCTCGGGCGGCCTGATAACTGGCCCCAGTGCGTGATATCGGGCAGCGGGGGTATTGATCGATTGGATCAGCTTGCCCTGCTGCCTGACGCATCCCGCCATCCTGTGCTACTGCATGATTTTGCAGCGTCCGTAGCGCGTCATATTCGGCGCGCGGCACTGTAGGGCTCCGCCATGTCTCTTGAGCAAGTGGACTGTATTGTCGCGGGAGCCGGCGTTATCGGGCTTGCTGTCGCGCGCGCGCTTGCACAGGCGGGCCGCGAGGTGATCATTGTCGAGGCGGCTGACCGCATCGGCAGCGAAACGTCGTCCCGCAACAGCGAAGTCATCCACGCCGGGATCTATTATCCGGCGGGCAGCCTGATGGCACGTTTGTGCGTCGAAGGCCGGACATTGCTTTACGCCTATTGCCGGGAACGCGGCATCCCCCACCGGCAGTGCGGAAAGCTGATCGTGGCGACCTCGGCGTCCGAACTTGAGCAACTGCCTGATATCGCGGCCCGGGCGGCAAGGAATGGCGTGCCGGATCTCCGGCAAATCTCGGCCGCGGATGCCCGCATCCTCGAACCGGCGCTTGCCACGACCGGCGCCCTCCTGTCGCCGGCGACCGGCATCATCGACAGCCACGCCTACATGATGTCGCTGCTCGGCGATGCCGAGAATGCCGGCGCGGTTCTCGCGCTCAACAGTCCCGTCGAGCGGGGCAAAGTGGCCGATAGCGGTGTCGTCGTCGATGTCGGCGGCGCCGAGCCGGTGAGCCTTGCCTGCCGCCTGTTCGTGAACGCCGCCGGCCTCGCCGCACCGAAGCTGGCGCGCCGACTTGAGGGCATGCCTCTCGCGCTGGTGCCGAAGGAATACTATGCCAAGGGCGATTATTTCTCGCATGTCGGCAAAGCGCCGTTCTCGCGATTGATCTACCCCGTGCCGGTCAAGGGCGGCCTCGGGATCCATCTGACGGTCGACATGGCCGGCCAGGCGCGCTTCGGCCCCGATATCGAGTGGGTCGACGCATTGAATTATGACGTCGATCCGGCGAAGGCTGCATCGTTCTACGCCGGTGTCCGTCGCTATTTTCCTGACCTGAAGGACGGCGCGCTCGTGCCAGCCTATTCCGGTATTCGCCCGAAGATCGTGCCGCCCGAAGTGGCGAGCCAGGATTTCGTCGTTCAGGGGCCAAGCGTGCACGGCGTACCCGGACTGATAAATCTGTTCGGCATCGAGTCACCCGGCCTGACCGCATCTCTGGCGTTGGCGAAGCTTGTCGCAGAAATCTAGGGTCAGGGCCCTAGCCCCGGCCGCAGCTCAGCCGTCGCTTGAGTTGCAAGAGAACGCGGCAAGGCTTGAATGGCCGATGCCAGCTTTTCCGTGCCCTTGCGCAATTCATCCGGGGTAAGCGAGGCATAGCCAAGGACCATGCCGGCCAGGTCCGGCTTGCGTTCGAGATAGAGCGGCGACACGGGGTGGATGCCAATCCCCGCAGCCCTGGCGGTCTCGATCAGCCGCGCCTCATGCTGCGCGCCGATCTCACGAAACCAGACGACGACATGCAGCCCGGCCGATGTGCCGACGATTTCTATCCGTTCGCCAAAGGATGATTTCAGTGCCCCAATCAGGGCGGCACGACGCTCGGCATTGGACCGACGCATCTTGCGGACGTGTCGCTCGTATGAGCCGGCTTCCAGCAGGATTGCGAGCGCCTCCTGCTCGAGGCTGGGGCTATGACGATCGGCGAGCTGCTTGCATCGGGTGAAGAGGTCGATCAACGGGCTGGGAACGACGAGATAGCCCAATCTGAGGGCAGGTGAGAGCGTCTTCGAAACCGTGCCGACATAAATGACTCGATCCTGATCCGATTGGAACAACGGCGGTATCGGCTTCACGTCGTAGCGGTACTCGCCATCGTAGTCGTCCTCGATGATATACGCTCCGACGGCATAGGCCCATTGCAGCAGCGCATCCCGCCTGTTCTGCGGCAAGACGCCGCCGAGCGGGAACTGGTGGCTCGGCGTGACATAGGCGAGAGCTGATTTTCCGTGGTGCGGCAGGTCCTGCACGAGAAGGCCGGCATTGTCGCAGGAAACAGCAACGATTTCAGCGCCGGCGGCGGCCAGAACATTGCGTGCCATGGCATAACACGGCTCCTCCACGATGACGCGATCGCCGATATCGACGAGTGCGCGGGTGCAAAGATCCAGCGCTTGCTGCGAACCGGAAACGACGACGATCTGATCGGCATCGCAGCGGATGCCGCGTACGCGCCAGAGATAGCCCTGGAGTTGCTGCCTCAGGACGGCGGAGCCTGCCGGATGTTCATAGGAAAGGCTGTCGCGGCGGCGCAGCAGCGCTGCATTCATCGCCCGCCGCCATAGCAGCGTCGGAAAGTCGGCAGCCGCAATGTCGCCGTAGCGGAAATCGAACTCCAGTGCCGGCCGCCTCTCCGGATAATGGATCGGAAGCTGCATCAGTCGGGCAGCATAATCGGACATCGGCCATTCCAGGCGATCCTCAGCTGGTCGCCCATGCCGTGTTCCTGGCGCGGCCATATCCGAGACGATCGACGCTGAGCCCTGGTGGCTGATCACATATCCCTCGGAGACGAGTTGATCAAAAGCCGAGGTCACTGTGGTGCGTGACACGCCCAATTCTTCGGCGAGCGCACGGCTCGATGGCAGTCTGTCACCGGGCGCATAGACACCGGCGCCGATCTGTTCGCGCAGATCGAGGTAAATGCGGCGGGCAGCGCCCGTACGTCTTGATTTCGCGCTATCCAGCTGGCCCAATGAAAATCTCCGTAACTGGATATTTATTTTGTGCCAGTTAACGCCGATGCTGTGCCGAGTTCAAGGAGAGTTCGATGTACACGCCGCCAGCTTTTGTGGTCGACGACACCGGCGAAATCCACGCTATGATGCGGGCGTGCCGTATCGCCAACTTCATTACGGCGACGGCGGAGGGACCAGTCGCGACACCGCTCCCCATGCTTCTGGACGCAGAAGAAGGGGAAAGGGGTACGCTTTATGCCCATCTCGCCCGCCCCAATCCGCAGTGGCAAACGCCTGTGATCGGCGATGCTCTCGCTGTCTTCATGGGTCCAGACGCCTACATCACCCCGGCCTGGTATGCCGCGAAATCCGAGCATGGAAAGGTGGTTCCGACATGGAACTACACCACCGTCCAGGCGAGGGGCCCGGTCGAATTCTTCGATGATCCGGCTCGGCTGCTCGATATCGTCAAGCGGCTGACCGACCTCCATGAGCGGACAGCCGCGAAACCGTGGGCCGTCAGCGATGCGCCCGCGGCGTATATCGCAGCGCAATTGCGTGGCATCGTCGGAATTCGAATGCCGATCACGCTGTTGGCAGGCAAACGCAAGTTGAGCCAGAACCGCCCCGAACCGGACAGAGTGGGTGTCAAGAACGGCCTTTCGGAAAGTTCTCGCGACTTTGACCGCGCCATCGCGGACATGATCCCCGTTCCATCCCCGTTATCGTGAGACAAGAGCATGTTCAGGCATGATTTCGATCCACAGCCGGCACTGAGCGGCGAGGCCATTCTCCTCAGGCCCTTGCGGCCGAACGACCTCGAGGGACTGTATTCTGCAGCAGGCCATCCTGATGTCTGGGCGGGTCACCCGGCAACGGACCGCTACAAGCGGGAAAAGTTCGAGCCTTACTTCTCACTGCTGCTCGAAAGCGGGGCGACGCTTGTGGCTGTCGATCGGCAGACCGAAGAGATCATCGGATGCTCCCGCTATTACGTCGCACCTGACATGCCGGACAGCATCTCGATCGGCTTCACTTTCCTCAGCAACGCCTATTGGGGCGGCGGCACCAATTTTGAGCTGAAACGGCTGATGCTCGGTCATGCCTTTCACGCCTATCCCGATGTCTGGTTTCATATCGCGCCCACGAACATTCGTTCGCAAAAGGCAACCGCCAAGCTCGGTGCGACACATGTCTATGATGCAACGCTGGACCTGTCGGGTTCGCCGTCACCATGGATGTGCTTCCGCCTGCGGCAGGACGATTGGAACCGTGTCGTGGAGAGCAAGGCGGGGCGGCTTGATCCTTCGCAGGGGGCCTGGAGGCGTAGCAGTTACTCTTCCTTGAAACCCAATGACGTGCCGGGAAGGTAGAGCGAAATCGGCCGGATTTCATAGGTTGCCGTCGGGTTGGCCCGACGCAGTTCACGGGCTGCCGCCACAGCTGCCTCCAGCGTTGGAAAATCCACGACGTAGAAGCCGAGCAGTTGCTCCTTGGTTTCGGCAAAGGGGCCATCGATGACCGTGCCCTCGCCTTTGCCTCTCAGCGTCACCGCGCCTTGGGTTGGGCCAAGCCGTGCGGCGGGCCCTAAGGATTTTTCTCGCACGAGGCGATCGTTGACCTTGAGCAGGTCGGTCATCAACGCGGTGTCCTCCTCCTCCGTCCAGGATTCGACCACTCCCTCTTCGTGATAGGCGAGGATGGCGTAATACATGAAACATCTCCCTTGCGCGTCTTTGGTTTTCGCCCGGTCAGGCAAGCGTCGAAAGCGTGCCGGATGAGCCTCGCCGCGACTATATGGCCGGATCGGCGCGCAGACTACGGGCGTGCAGGTTTCAGTTGACGCGAGGGTTCGAGACTTTCGACAAACTGGGCAAGAAGCTCTCGGTCGAAATGGCCCTTCGATCCGAACATCATTTGAACTGTCTCGGCCGGACAAAGGCAGTCTTCCCGTGGGAGGCGCTCACGGTTTCAACAAACTGTCGCACAGGGAGCGTATCGGAGACGGCAAAGCAATCTTGATGTCCGCGCCACGTGTGGCGGCGCCGACGTTTGGTGGGTATGGCATGCGCACGTCTAGAATACTGGCCGGACTGATCGAACGGCACGACGAACTGGAGCTCAAGCTCGATTTTCTCGAGTGCACCAGCACCGCTCTGAGCGATGATGGCACACTCACCGAGTTGCGACACACGCTCAAGGAGATCAGACGAGACATCGCCCGCAACAGGGCCCGTTCCCGCTGAAGTCTGTCGGCGTCAACGGCATCGTTGGCGCGCGCCTGGCTACTTCTTCGCCACCAACCAACGGCGGCACGCAGCGCCTGTTTTCAGCCCCGCCTGCTTCAATGCGGATACCGCAACGTCGGGATGCGGACGCTACCTATTCCGTGTGCCTGACGATGGCTGGGACGATCGTGCCCGAGTCCTGCCTGTGCAACTCATGGCCCCCGCTCGCGATCGGAAGGAATTCGGAAGCGGGCACAGCATCGGAAATCGCCATCCCGTGCCCGACCGAGAAGATGGGGTCGGTGGTGCCATGGATCACCAGGAGCGGCGCTTCGAGCGATTTGAGCTTGCCTTTGACGGTGTCGCCGCCCTGCAGCATGAAGTGGTTCGTGGCGGAGAGGAAGCCGCCCGAGCGATCATAGTCCTCCTCGATGAAGGCGCGGATCCGGTCCGCGTCGTGGGGATGCGCGGTGCTCGCGATCATGCGGGCATCCCTGACCATGAAATCGATCACCTGGCCGCGGTCCGACCAGTCAAGGCTTTTGCCCGTTGCAGCGTTGCCCTGCCGCCCAGGTTGACCGTGTCCGGGGCGACGGGCAAGTTGCGTTTGTCATAGCTTACGAAACGGATGGATTCCGATAGCCCCTCTGAGCCATGAACCGAAATCTTCAGGCCGGCTGGTGCCGGCAAAAATATGATTGGAACTGTTATGCCTCAACTGACCCTTGATCTCGCCAACGGCATCATCGACGGCGCATTCGGCGCGGCGGCAAAAGCCCGGCTGAAGCCGCTTTCGGTGGCCGTGCTCGATGCCGGCGGCCACCTCGTCGCCTTCCAGAAACAGGACGGATCCTCGATGCTGCGTTTCGAGATCGCGTCGGGAAAAGCCTATGGCGCGCTTGCCGTCGGCATGGGCTCGCGGTGGCTGAACAACACCGCGATCGAGCGGCCGCACTTCATGCAAGGCCTCTCGGCCGTCTCCGGCGGCCGCATCGTGCCGGTGCCCGGCGGTGTCCTGGTGCGCACGACCGATGGCGATCTGCTCGGCGCGGTCGGCATCACGGGGGATACGTCTGACAATGATGAGGCCTGTGCCATCGCCGGCATCGAGGCCGTCGGCTTCTTGGCCGACGCCGGATAACAGGCGCCTGGTCGACAACCGCTTGACGGTCAAATCGATCGCTGTGCGCTTGCGGCAGTCCCGTGCTTATCGTCGGCAAGCGACCAGGGCACCCGATCGATTGTCTTTCTGCGCTCACGCGCAGGCGCGTGGCGGCCTAGTCGACCAGGCTGCAGCCCAGCCGCTGCAACTCGCGATCAACCCAGGACCTGTCGGTCGTTCCTGAAAGCGTCGCCGCCATCTGCTTCGCTTCGGCGTCGTGTTTGGCCCGCGTTGCCTTCAGAACCGCCTCGGCATCCGCCTTCGGAACGCAGACGACACCATCGATGTCGCCAAGCATCAGGTCGCCCGGATTGATGACCATGCCGGCGATGGAAATCTGGAAGCCGATTTCGCCTGGGCCGGTGCGGTAAGGGCCGCGATGTGTGACGCCAAGCGCGTAGAGCGGCAAGTTCTGGGCGCGGATGGCCTCGGCGTCCCGGATCGCGCCGTTGAGGACGAAGCCGGCGACGCCGCGCTTGACCGCGTGCGCCAGCATCAGTTCGCCCATCAGCGCATTGGTGGTGTCACCGCCGGCATCGACGACGATCACGTCGCCCGGTGCCGCCATGTCGATCGCCTTGTGCAGCATCAGATTGTCGCCCGGGCAGGTCTTGACCGTTAGCGCCGGGCCGGCAAGCACGCCGCCACTATGCATCGGGCGCAGTCGGTCACCGCCGGCGACAAGCCGCGACATGCTGTCGGACACGTTGGCGACCGGCAGGACGCGGAATGCCTCGACATAGGAGGCGTCGACGCGTTCCATGCTGTTCTTCACTCTGAAACCGATGGGCATATCTTCTTTCCTTCTGGAGCTCCGGAGCGTTTCCGTTTCAAACGGAGTCGCGGAAACGCTCTATCTCATTGTTTCTACGCATTTCCTGACGGAAAGCCGCTTCGCACTTTTCCTGGAAAAGCTTCAGGCGATCGCCCTGCGCAGGCCAAGGCTCTGCGGTGTCGCAAGGCTGAAGGCGTCCGGCGCTTGGCCGCTGAGGACGCTGATGATGTGGCGCGCGGCAATCTCGGCCATCGCTTTCGACGAACCGTGCGTGACACCACCGATGTGTGGCGTTGCCAGCACCAGCGGCGAGGCCCATAGCGGGTTGTCGGCGGCCGGCGGTTCGGCGGCGAAGCTGTCGAGCGCCGCGCCCGCGATGCGCTTTTCACCCAACGCGCGGGCAAGCGCCGCCTCATCGATGATGCCGCCGCGGGCCGTGTTGACGATGAAGGACGTCGGCTTCATCAGCGCCAGACGACGGGCATCGATCAGGTGGTGCGTCTCTACCGTCAAAGGGCAATGCAGGCTGACGATGTCGGCGCGGCGGACAAGCTCGTCGACGTCGTCGATGGCGGCGATGTTTTCCTGTGCGAGCGTGGCTACGGCATGCGGATCGTAGACAATCACGTCCATGCCGAGTGCGCGCGCCATAGCGGCGGTTTCGCGGCCGATCGAACCATAGCCGATGAGCCCCATGAGGGTGCCGGCGATGTCGCGTCCCATGAAGGTCGGCTTCGGCCATTGGCCGCTTTTCACCGCCGCGGTCAACGGTCCGATCTCCTTGATCAGCGCCAGCGAAAGCGCGATCGTGTGTTCGGCGACGGCGCGCGCGTTCGAACCCATCGAGCGCAGCACCGGTATGCCGCGATCGGCTGCTGCCTGGATGTCGACATTGTCGACGCCGACGCCATGCTTGACGATGACCTTCAGCTTCGGCGATGCGGTAATGACGGCCTCGTTGATCTGGCCCTGCCGGACCATGATCGCGTCGACGCCGAGATCGGCCGCGCGTGCGGCGACCACATCCGAGGCGTCGTAGGGCGGAGAAAAGAAGACGTCGCAGTCATGGGCGTTGAGCAGCTCGACGGCACTCTCGGCAATCCTGTTGTGGGTGACGAGGACGCGCCATTTTCGGTCCGTATGTCTCTCGGCGGTGGGAAAGTCTGACACTCTGTTCTCCAGGATAGATGCGGGGACGTCGGGCGAGCGGATCAGCCCGTGGACCGCGCCAGCAATGCGCGGGCGCGCGTCACGATCGGCAGATCGACGAACTTGCCCTCAAAGGTGAAGGCGCCGATCCCGGCCTGCGCGGCGTCATCGGCAGCAGTGATCAGGCGGCGGGCACGGTCGAGTTCTTCTTCGGACGGTGAAAAGCCGTCGTTCAGCAGGGGAACGACACTCGGATGAATGCAGGTGGCGCCGTCGAAGCCGAAATCCTTGGCTTCTCTGATCGCCGCGGAAAGGGCCGCCTTGTCGGCATAGTCGGCGGTGCTGCGCAGCAGCCCGAAGGATAAAACGCCGGCCGCTTTCGCGGCGTAGTGGATCATCAGTTTCGGCACGCGCAGAACTTCGGGTGTCGGCTGGGCGCCCATGGAGGTCGCAAGGTCTTCGCCGCCGGCGGAGAGGGCAAACACCCGCGGACCTGCGGCGATCGAAGTGGCGTTCAACAGCCCGGCCGGATCCTCGATCAGCGGTGCAAACCACGTCCGTGACCGGTTCGCGGCCGCTTCCAACGGTTGGAGATGCCTGTCGAGCCTGTGGAGAATTTCGGGCGACGATACCTTGGGGATGTAGAGCGCCCGCGCGCCCGCCTCGCAGGCGGCGCTGGCGTCGGCCAGCATCGTCATCTCGTCATGGGTGTTGATGCGGACGATCACCTGAGCGCCGCCTCGCCCAACCATCGGCACCGTTCGAGCAAGTGCTGCCCTTGCCGCGTCCTTTTCGTTGACCGCGACCGCGTCCTCAAGGTCGATGATGATGGCGTCGGCCCCGCGTTGGTGGGCCTTTTCCAGAAAACGGGG
This sequence comes from Ensifer sp. LC384, assembly GCF_001695865.1. Lineage (NCBI taxonomy): Bacteria > Pseudomonadati > Pseudomonadota > Alphaproteobacteria > Hyphomicrobiales > Rhizobiaceae > Ensifer > Ensifer sp. LC384. Next base: position 7,730 of record NZ_MBST01000078.1, on the reverse strand, counting down.
CGAGCTGCCGGGAACATAGAGTAGCGAGCGCAGCATCATTCGGTTCGGCCTCCCATGATCAGGTCGATTTCGTCGGCCGACAGGCCGACTTCGTTGAGCACGTCGCGGGTGTTTTCACCAAGCGCCGGCGCCGGGTTGCGCCAGACGCCCGGCGTCGCCGACATTCGCGGCAGGATGTTGTGCATCGGCAGCGAGCCGTGCTCGCGGTCCTCCACTTCGGTGAAGACCTCACGCTCGATGAAATGCGCGTCGCTGAAGGCATCGGCGATGTTGTAGACCGGCCCGACCGTCGCGCCGGCCCGGCGCATGACGTCGAGTGCGTCGTCGCGCCCCCTTGTCGCAAACCAGGCGCCGACAGCCTCATCGACCAGCGGCCGGTTGCGAACCCGGTCGGTATTGGTGGCGAACCGCGGATCGGCGATCATTTCGGGGCGACCGATGATCTCGAAGATGCGCTTGGCGACCGCCTGGGTGGAGCCGGAAAGGGCGACATATTTGCCGTCGGCGCATCGGTAGACGTTGCGCGGCGATGTCGTGTTGGAGCCGCTGCCAACCCGTTCCTTGATCTTGCCGGTTGTCTTGTAGATCGCGGCCTCGGGCCCGAGCACCGAGAACATCGGCTCCAGCAGCGACAGGTCGATCACTTGCCCGCGTGCGATGCCGCGCTGACGCGCCAAAAGCGCCATGCTGACGGCCGAAGATCCGTAGATGCCGGCGATCATGTCGGCGAGCGCCAGCGGCGGTAGCACCGGCTCGCGATCGGCAAATCCGGTGCGGGCGGCAAAACCACTCATCGCTTCCACCAGCGTGCCGAACCCCGGCAGAGTGGCGTAAGGGCCGGTCTGGCCGAAGCCGGAAATGCGCACGATGATCAGGTCGGGATTGCGGGCAAGCAGCGTCTCCGGCGCCATGCCCATCTCTTCGAGTGTCCCGGGGCGGAAGTTCTCGATGAAGACATCTGCCGTATCGAGCAGCTTCAGCATGGCATCCATTGCCGCCGGTTCGCGAAGGTTGAGCATGACCGAACGCTTGTTGCGGCCGTAGGTCTTCCAGTAGAGCGAGCTTCCGCCGTCGCGCCAGTCGCGCAAGGGATCGCCGACCGGCGGCTCGACCTTGATCACGTCGGCGCCGAAATCGCCGAGCTGCAGCGACAACATGTTGCCGGCAACCAGGCGCGACAGATCGACGACGCGAATGCCGTCAAGCGGCCCTTTCGCGTCAGTGTCGAAGCTTTTGGGTTTACTGGTCATGGGGTGCTCCGCGTCCACGTGATGCTCCGCATTCACGGGCTCAGGCCTGCGGCCGGGATTGCGCGGCAAACAGCGTTGAGGCTTCCGGCGGCACATAGACGAAGACATGTTTGTCGGCGACCTCGCGCGCGGTCTGGACGCGGAAGGTGCTGCCCGCACCTGTCAGCTCGTACTGATAGACGGAGCCGAGATAGGAACCGCCCTGGATGGTTGCCGGCACGACGTTCTCTCCGGCGCTGCCGACGATCTGCAGCCGTTCCGGGCGCACGGCGATCACGACATTCTCGTCCGCACCGTTCCTGCCGGTGTTCGCCTTGATCACGGTTCCGTCGTCGAGACGAACATTGGCGATGCCCGCGGCGCGATTGACCACGGTGCCCGTCAGGAAGTTCGAGGAGCCGATGAAGTCGGCGACGAAGGTATCGGCCGGCGTTTCATAGATCTCCTTTGGCGTGCCGAGCTGGCGGATGCGGCCGGTGTCCATCACCGCGATGCGGTCGGAAACCGCCAGCGCTTCGGCCTGATCGTGCGTCACGTAAACGGTCGTGACGCCGAGCCGCTCCTGAAGTTCGCGCAACCAGACGCGGGCGCGTTCGCGCAGCTTCGCATCCAGATTGGACAGTGGTTCGTCGAGCAGCAGCAGGCCCGGTCGATAGACGAGTGCCCGGGCGAGCGCCACGCGCTGCTGCTGGCCGCCGGAAAGCTCGAAAGGATAACGCTCCGCAAACTTTGCCATCTCGACCAGCTCAAGCGCTTCCTTGATGCGCTTGTCCTGCTCGGCGCGGCCGATCTTGCGCAGTTTCAGCGGGAAGGCGAGGTTTTCCGCCACCGACATATGCGGCCAAAGCGCGTAGCTTTGAAAGACGAGCCCGATGTTGCGCTGTTCCGGCGGCACCACCGTTCCGGTCCTGCCGTCGAAGAGCACGCGGTCGCCCATGCGGATTGCACCCGACGTCGCGTGGTTGAGCCCGGAGATCGCAAAAAGCGTCGTCGACTTGCCGCAGCCGGAGGGGCCGAGCAGCGTCAGGAATTCACCCTTCGGAATGGTGAGCGAGACCTCGCTGACGGCCTTGTAGGAACCGTAGTTGATGGAGAGATTGTCGAGGATGAGATCAGCCATAGATCTTGGCTCCCAGCAGACGGCGCGCCATGAAGACGAACAAGGCCGTGATGATGACTTGGATGGTTGCAAGGGCGGAGACGGGACCGTTGTCGCCCTGCGCATAGAGCTGCAGCATGGTCGAGCCGATGATTTCGGATCCCGGCTGGTAGAGGAAGACTGCCGTCACATACTCCTTGAAGAAGTGGATGAAGAGCAGCGCGAAGCTTGAAAACAGCGCCGGTTTCAAGAGCGGCAGGACGATGCGGGTCACCGTCGTCCACCAGTCGGCGCCGGAAATGCGCGAGGCGCGGTCAAGCTCTTCGCCGATCTGCGACAGCGCTGGCGCGATGGCGCCGAAACCGATCGGAATGTAGCGCACGACAAAGGCGGCGATCAGGATCCAGATCGTTCCGCGGATCATGTCGAGGCCCGGGATCCAGACGACGGCATAGAAGAAGCCGAGGCCGGCAATGATGCCGGGCAGCGAGCGCGGGAACAGGGCGACATATTCCAGCGCACGACGGAAGCGGAATTCGGAGCGCTTGGCGACGAGCGCGATGAGCACGACACAGGCAGTTCCGATGATGCCGCCGAGGAAGGAGATGATCACGGAATTGAGGATGGCTCTGACATAGCCCGGCTGATTGAAGATCAGCTCGAAGTTGGCAAAGGTCAAAAGTTTCCAGAAAGGAACCAACGGCGTCAGGAAGCTGACGCTGGCGCGCATGAAGATGCCGGCAAAGACGGCGACGATGGTGAAGAGCACATAGGCTGTGACGGCGGCGAAGGCGACCCAGCGCCAGTGTCCGAGATCGACGAGCGAGGGACGGGAGGCCTTGCCGCGCACCGTCACGAAGCGGCCGCTGTCCTTCATCAGCCGGCCCTGCAGCCAGACGAGCAGACCGACGATGACAAGCAGCATGACCGCGCCGGCGCCGACGATGCCGTAGTCGGATTGCACCGCCGCGTTGATGCCCTGGTCATAGAGGAAGGTTGTCACCGTATGGATGCCGCTCGGGCCGCCGAACACCAGCGGGATCGCCAGCATCTCGATACCGATCACGAAGTTCAGCACCGCGGAATAGACCATCGCCGGCCGCATCATCGGAACGGTAATGCTGATCAGCGCCCGCATGGGGCTGGCTCCGGCCGAGCGGGCGGCGTCCTCGAGCTGGGCGTCGGCCTTGGTGACGGCGCCGATGCACATGAGGTAGGCGAGCGGCGCCTGGCTAAGCCCGGCGACGATGCTCATGCCGGTCAGGCTATAGAGGTTCCATGGGCTGAGCCCGGTGCTCGCCTTGAAAGCGAGGGTGATGTAACCCGACGGGCCGTACATGGTGAACCAGCCGAAGGCCATGACGAGGTTACTGACGAACAGCGGCCAGATCAGGATCTCGCCGATCCATTGGCGCCCGGGCAGATTGGTGCGGCCGACGATGACGGCCATAACCGAGCCGAAGAGCTGGGCGACGACCATGGTGACGACGGCGAAGAAGAGCGTGTTGAGCACGATCTTGCCCATGCCCGCCTCGGTAAACAGGCGAACGAAGTTGCCTGCGGTGACGACGGCGTCGGGCTTGTAGAGCGGCCGGTCGAGAAAGGCCTGGAGAATGATGGGCGCGATCGGCCCGATCACCAGGATCGTCGTCAGGATGCTTACGGCCCAGAAGGTGATGGTCGACCGGTCACGCGTGGCGCTCGGTGCCGACCCTGCTGAGAGCTCGGTCATGGCAATAGTCCTCGAAAGCCGTCCGCATACGCGAAGAGACGGTCGTCAGGCTTCGTAGAGTTGAAAATGAGGGCAGAGGAACCGCCGGCCGACCTTTTCGCGGCCGGCGCTCCTCAAGCCGAGGCCGGTTAGAGCGTTTCCGATACACACGGAATCATCGAAACGCTCTATCCCTTTGTTTTTAGGCAATTCCGGACGCAAAACCGCTTCGCACTTTTGCTGGAATTGCTCTAGTTACCGGCCATCGCAGCGGTCCACTTGGTGGCAAAGCCCGCAGCGTCGTCGATGAGCGCCTTGTCGAAGCCGACGGCGATCAGGTTTTCCATGCCGACCTTGGCGGCGATCGCCTGATAGGTGTAGCGCACCTGGGCTTCGTCGACATCTTCGCGATAAGGGGTCAGTCCGCCCTTGCCGACCTGGGTCTGGCCCTTCTGGCTGAGCAGGTAGTCGACGAACAGCTTGGCCGAGTTCGGGTTGGCCGCCTCGCTCGGGATGCCGAGGCCGCGAAGCATGACCGGGGTGCCGTCATCGGGGAAGGCAAAGCCGAGAATCTCGCCGCCGGGTTGCTCCAGGCGCGGGAAGATGGTGATGCCGGAGACGGCGATGCCGACGAGATATTCGCCGGTGGCGATCTTTTCGTTCATCGGGCCGCCGGAGACTTCGCCACGGATCATCGGACCGATTTCGCGCAGGCCCTTCCAGCCGTCGTCACCCTTGACCTGCAGGGTCTTCCACCAGGCAGCCAGCCCGAAGGAATTGCGGGCGGCGTCATAGGTGGTGATCTTGCCGTCGAATGTCGCCTTGTCGGCCGCGGCCGCCTTGACCAGCGAGGCGAAACCGGTCGGGCGCTGGCCCTCCGGCAGCAGGGCTGCATTATAGGTGATGACGAGCGGGTCCGCCGACATCACATAGATGCCGGGGTAGGGATTGGCGAAGCCCGGCAGGCGTTCGGTTTCCGGGCTCGGATAGTCGAGCATGCGCGCTTCGCTGCCGTAACGTGCCCAGCGATCGTTTGCGCCCGAGACCAGGACATCGGCGGTGCGCGCGCCGCTGCCGGCCTCCGCTTCCCAGCGGGTGTGCACGGTGCCGGAACCGAGGTCGAGCGTTTCGATCTTGATCCAGGGATAGAGTTCGTTGAAGCCCTTGATCACCGGCTGCCAGTTGTTGTCGGCCATGTTGGAGTAGACGACGAGGCCGACCTCCTTGCGCGACGCTTCGACGATCTGGCCGTAGTCGGCCGGATAGTAATCGGGCAGCTTCGGCTCCTGGGCAAAGGCGCTGGTCGAGAGCGTGGCCGATGCGGCCAACAGCCAACCGGCAAGCTCCCTTTTCAAATAGGACATCAATTCCTCCCGTGGGTTTTCCCATTTTTGAAGATGCGTCGCGAAAGCTCCTCACTTGCACGACGCGCGGCCTCGACCGTCGCCTCGGTGACACGATCAAGATTGTTGGCGATCCGCTCGCGCGGACCGGAGATGTTGACAACGGCGACAATGCGACCGTCGGGATCGCGGATGGGTGCCGCGACGCCGGCAGCGCCCTCGACCCGGCCGTAGAGATTGGCGACATAGCCTTCCCGGCGCCCGGCGCTGACGCGCTCGGCAATGGCTTCGGGGTCGTCCTCATCAGGGACGGAGCGCCGCAGATAGGCCTCGAGATCCTGATCCGAGAGGCCGGAAAGCAGCATCAGTCCGCTTGCCACATAGTGGGCAACACGCTGCGTGGCGATGTCCCGGTCATAGCGGATCTCGCGTATGGGCAGGATCTTGTTGAGATAGCGGACCTGCCGGTCATCCGTCAGCACGGCAATGAAACCGGTCTCCTCGACCGCCGCAACTGTTTCACGAAGGATCGGCTCCGCGACCCTCAGGATCGTGCCCCAGCCGCTGTTTGCCTCCGACGGCTCGCCGGGCAGCCGGATCAGCAGATAGCGCCCGTCCGTTTGGCGGACCACATATCGGGCATCGACCAGCGTGCGCAGGAGAAGCAGGGTGCTGCTCTTCGGCAGAGCAAGGGCCTGCACGACGTCGGCGAGCGCGACGGCTTCGCTACGTGACGCCAGCCACTCGATCAGGTCCAAAATTCTTTCCGCGCCGCGGCCGCTCATTGCTGATTTTTCCCTTGTTCAATATATTGAACGCGTGCTATATAGTGAACTTACCGAGCGCGACCGCCCTTGTCAAGGTGCGGTCCTTATTGTCGTTTCGTGGGGTGTTCTCTCGCGTAAGGGCGCGCCAGGCAGGCAGGGTCCGGCTGTCGGGTTCAGTCGGGAATCATTCGATGCGCTCGCTGATGCAATCGAGCCGTGCCGTCATTTCAGTCCGCAACAAATCTTGAAATGGCCGATCAAACGCTCGCCTCCATTGGCAGGCAGGCTCCTTGCGAGCCCGGTCGTCGACCATTGCTGTTGAGGCGTAAGGATGACCTGGCCAGTGTTCGAATGAGGAGTGAACATATGCGTAAGCCTAAACCTACTGCCGCAGGGCGCCCGATCCCCGTACCAGGTTACAAGCCGGTGGCATTGCCGGCCGTGCGGGCTGCTCATCTGATGCTGAAAAGCAAGCGCGATGCTGAAGTTAGCCACGCCCAGAGGACGGTGACCATGCGCATCGTCAACCAGTTCGATCGCGATACCGACTGACGATCGGGCGCCCGCTTCCCGCGCGCGCCGCCCGAACTTAGAGGCCAAGACTACCGGGGATTGGCCTCCCACGACCTCTGAAAGCAGCGGGCGGCAAGGATCCGACGTAGCCGCCCAGCGAAGGCGACCGATCAATTCGTGGAATCGGGCGAGACCACTTCCCATTTTCCAAACAGCGTCAAGCCCGCTGCCTTCGCCAGTGCCACGGACGCATGGTTGTCGAGCTGGCATCGGTACTGGGGCTCGACGCCCTGTTCGTAGGCATACTTGCTGATTGCGCGGACGACGTTACGCGCATGACCCTTGCCCCTGAAGGCTGGGAGCGTCAGGACGCCGGTGTCGGCGATCGGGGCATCCTCCCAGGGGTACATGCTGGCTGCACAGACAAGGCGACCCTGCTCGAAGGCGCCAAACACCGCCCAGTGGTCCAGTTCCACATAGGCGTCGTCCAGATCCTGCTTCGACGCGGCATCTTCGAAGGCGCCAAAGACTGCATCATCTCGCGCTGTCAGCCGGCGCAAGTCGCCCGTCACTTTATCTCGCAACAGCGAATTCCTGCAGGCTTCAGGGAAATAGAATAGATAGTCGGCGCCATTCAGAGTGACCGATGCTTCGGCGAGTATCCGACGAAAGGCCGGCTCGCTGAGGTCCGGTCGTCGTGCGAGGTCCAGGCGATCGGCGAGTGCGGGCGTCAACACCGCCATCGTCTGGCCGTCGATGGCTTCCAGCACCATCACCCTGTTTTCATCGCTCAAATCGGGGTTTACCGAGACAATAAAGCCGTCATCGCGGCGAAGCACATCGCCGCTCAGGAAGGTTCTCCGCCAGAACTCGGTTATCTCTCGTGCAAACACAGACATAAGTCACCTCAATCTGGTTGGCCAATGCCGACACGAATCGTGTCGTTCGTGTGAGGTCAGGGCCCCGCTTGACGGCAGAAATAGCATGTACGAATAATAGATCAAGTAGTCGATTAATTAAAATATAACCTGTCTCTTATACACATCT
>NZ_MBST01000077.1:0-632 GCF_001695865.1 Ensifer sp. LC384 | reverse complement strand
CCGTCCGACACCAACGACGTGATCGGGGACTATGCCCGCGCCTCGGCCGAGGATGCCAAGGCGGCGATTGCCGCCGCCAAGGCAGCGTTTCCGGCCTGGTCGCGCTCCGGCATTCTCGAACGCCACGCCATCCTGCGAAAGACCGCCGACGAGATTTTGGCGCGCAAGGACGAACTCGGGCGGCTGTTGTCGCGCGAAGAGGGCAAGACGCTGGCCGAAGGCATCGGCGAGACGGTGCGCGCCGGCCAGATCTTCGACTTCTTCGCCGGTGAGACACTGCGACTGGCCGGCGAGGTCATTCCCTCGGTGCGCCCGAACATCGGCGTCGAGATCACCCGCGAGCCGGTCGGCGTCGTCGGCATCATCACGCCGTGGAATTTTCCGATCGCCATTCCCGCCTGGAAGATCGCGCCGGCGTTGGCTTACGGCAACACCATCGTCTTCAAGCCGGCCGAACTGGTGCCCGGCTGCTCATGGGCGATCGTCGACATTCTCATGCGCGCCGGCCTGCCGAGGGGCGTGTTGAACCTGGTGATGGGCAAGGGCTCCATCGTCGGCCAGACGATGCTCGACAGCCCCGACATCCAGGCGATCACCTTTACCGGCTCGACCGGCACCGGCAAACGCGTGGC
>NZ_MBST01000076.1:0-688 GCF_001695865.1 Ensifer sp. LC384 | reverse complement strand
TCATTGACGAGCAATGCGATCCTGAAATGATCGAGCGCATTATGGCCGACGAGGTAAAGCGCAACCGCTAGCTAAACACCTACGCCTCGAGCAAAAAATGCGCTCGCCGGACGCTCACATTCCGAGATGATTCCATGACGCGAAATAATCGGCGTGCGACCGATCGATAATGGCGATCGTCGAGTGGCCACCGTTTTTGATGATGGGTTGCTGCAATGACCCCTTTGGGTCAGGGCTTCCCCTTTAACTCCTCCGAAGGGAAGGCAGAAAAAGGGCCGGAAGAGGCATTCCGTGGTTAGGGCTCAGCCGCGATCGGTTTGTAACTCTGACGACGCACCGCTGGTACGCGACAGATGTTATATCGGAAGCCGACGAGAACGAATTCGCGCGGCCCACAAGGCTTGTATCCTTCGACTTCCCCGAACACTGTATAAATAGCGCGACATCTCCGGGAGCAGCGGTCGCCTATTCGGCGCTGACCAACGGATCCGATCGACACTGCTCATATCCTGGAGCACGCCGTAAGTTCCATCTGACGCCGTACTTCTTTCGAATTAGGCAATGGGTTGAGCCTCAATAGATGTTGCTAAGAGTTCGCATTGAGTTCAATTTGCGAGGGTCATGGGCGGATACAAGTTGCTTTAGAGAGCGCCGGAATTGATCTACCACTCAGTTTGGATATTCTAGA
>NZ_MBST01000075.1:0-782 GCF_001695865.1 Ensifer sp. LC384 | reverse complement strand
GAAAAGATTGGCAATCTGGCTATGGGCTGAGACGAAACGTTGGCATTGTCGCGGCGACTTGAAGCGCATCATGCGCCGCTCTCGTCGGCGCACAGGAAGGTGAGAATTCTCAGCACGGTTGTTGAGCCCTTTGTGTGAGCGATGCTCGACGCTCGGAATAAATTCAGCCTTGGCGGCCGAGTAGGAGCGCAGCTTGTCGGTCACCATCACCCGTGGCACGGCGCCCTGGCTTTTCAGCAGCTTGCGCATCAGCCGGAGAGCGGCCTTCCTGTTCCTGTGGCTTTGAAGGAGAGCGTCGAGAATGTAGCCATTGGCATCGACGGCGCGCCACAGCCAATATTTCTTCCCCTTGATGGATACGACCATTTCATCGAGGTGCCACTTGTCGGTAAAGCTGCCCCGCGACCGCCGCCGGAATTGATAAGCGAATTTGAGACCGAACTTTGCGGCCCACTCCGAGACGGTTTGGAACGAGACATCGATGCCGCGTTCGGCAAGCAAGTCTTCGACGTCGCGCAGGCTCAACGGGAACCGATAATAGAGCCATACCGCGTGGGCGATAATCTCGGCAGGAAAGCGATGGCGCCTGTAGCGGGTGATCGGGACTTCGGTCATGGCGCTCGGATACCATTCCCATCAGCACCAATCGGTTAAGGCGACGCCACCGTGCTGAGAATTCTCACCTTCCTGTGCGCCGACGAGAGCGGCGCATGATGCGCTTCAAGTCGCCGCGACAATGCCAACGTTTCGTCTCAGCCCATAGCCAGATTGCCAATCTTTTC
>NZ_MBST01000074.1:0-850 GCF_001695865.1 Ensifer sp. LC384 | reverse complement strand
CCTAGGAAGTGTGGACAGTTATCTGATCCATAGAACGATTGCTGCGATAGTGACGACTGCGAGGTAGTTTTCGGCGGTTTTTTCGAAGCGAGTAGCGACCCTTCGGAACTGCTTGAGTCTCGAGAAGCAGCATTCGATCAGGTGGCGCTGGGCATAGAGGTGCTTGTCCAGCGGGTATTTTTGCGCGCGGGAAGGATTGTTGGGAATGACCGCCAGAGCGCCTTTACCAGCGATGGCGTTGCGCAGGCGATCGCTGTCATAAGCGGTGTCGGCCATGACGATGTCGGCGGGTAGGCCCTCGATCAGGGCATCGGCTTGCGGCGCATCGCCCTTCTGACCTGCGGTCAGTGTGAAGCGGACCGGGCAGCCGAGACCACGCACGGCCATGTGGATCTTGGTGCTCAGGCCGCCGCGAGAACGGCCAAGGGCTTGATCTTCAGCCCCTTTTTTGCGCCGGCAGCGTGCTGATGGGCGCGGATGATGGTGGAATCAACAATCAGGTATTCGAAGTCCGGATCGTCCGCCATCGCGGCGAACATGCGCCACCAGATGCCCTTCCGGCTCCAGCGGCTGAAACGACGGAAGACACTGTTCCACTCGCCGAACACTTCCGGCAGGTCACGCCAGGGCGAGCCGGTACGCACAATCCAAAGCACCGCTTCCACAAACATGCGGTTGTCGCGGCCCGACGAACCGCGCGTGCGCTCGTCACCAATGATGTGGTGCGATATCCGCTCCCACTGCTCGTCCCGCAGCATCAGACGATCCAAAACACCCATGACTGCCTCCAAAAGACAGTCTTGAATCTGATTTGCTCAGCCTTGGGAATCCCAAGAGTCCACACTTCCTA
>NZ_MBST01000073.1:0-323 GCF_001695865.1 Ensifer sp. LC384 | reverse complement strand
TTCGGTGCGGTGTCGGTGGTCTCCGGCCATATTCGCGGCCAGACCAACACCATGCCGTTGCAGGTGGAAATCCTCTATAATGAATATAACTTCGTCGCCGCCTTTGCGGTTGCGACGTTGCTGGCGCTGCTGGCGCTGGTCACCCTCGTCTTGAAAACGGCGCTCGAGCTTCGCTACAGCGCCGAGATCGCCGCCAGCCGCAGGCATTGAAAGGTCCGGATCGTCATGGAAGTCCGCGTTCAGAACATACGCAAGGAATTCGGCCGCTTTCCGGCGCTCGACGACGTCTCGCTCGACATCCGCTCGGGCGAGCTGATCGCGCT
>NZ_MBST01000072.1:0-863 GCF_001695865.1 Ensifer sp. LC384 | reverse complement strand
CTCGAAAGCCCGACCGCCGGCACGATCTTCTTCGGCGACGACGATGCCTCGCAAAAGACCGTGCAGCAGCGCAACATCGGCTTCGTCTTCCAGCACTATGCGCTGTTCCGGCACATGACGGTGCTCGACAACGTCGCCTTCGGGCTGAAGGTGCGCCCGGCCAATCGCCGGCCGCCGGCCGCCGACATCCGCCAGCGCGCGCTTGATCTGCTCGATCTCGTCCAGCTCTCCGGGCTGGAGAAGCGTTACCCGGCGCAGCTGTCGGGCGGCCAGCGCCAGCGCGTCGCGCTGGCCCGCGCCATGGCGGTCGAGCCGAACGTGCTGTTGCTCGACGAGCCGTTCGGCGCGCTCGACGCCCAGGTCCGCAAGGAACTCAGGCGCTGGCTGCGCGAGATTCACGACCGCACCGGCCACACCACCATCTTCGTCACCCATGACCAGGAAGAGGCGCTGGAGTTGGCCGACCGGGTGGTGGTGATGAGCAAGGGCGCGATCGAGCAGGTCGGCACCCCCGACGAGATCTACGACCATCCGGTCTCGCCGTTCGTCTACGGCTTCATCGGCCAGTCGAACGCCCTGGCCGTGACGCTGGCGAACGGCGAGATCTGGTTCGAGGACCGGCCGATCGGCCTGCGCGCCCCGACCGAGCCCGATGGTCCGGCCACCCTCTACTTCCGCCCGCACGACATCGAGCTGATCGACGGCTGCGGCGGCTGTCTCGCCGGGCTGGTCACCGCCAGCCGCCGCGTCGCCGGCACCCGCCATCTCGAACTCGACCTCGGCCGCACCCACCCGCATGCCGAAATCGAGCTGCCGCCCGAACGCACCACAACCCAGGACCGCGCCAGGGTCGCCTTCCGGCC
>NZ_MBST01000071.1:0-886 GCF_001695865.1 Ensifer sp. LC384 | reverse complement strand
AGACCATGCTGATCGACGATGGCACTGCTGCCAACGGCCTGCTTACAGCCGATCTTAAGGACACCACCGGTACTGCCATCAGCAGCGTCAGCGTTCTGAACCTCGACATCAGCGGTACGGCCGTCACTGCGACGACACTGGCCAACTACCTCAGCGGTGTCGACACCGTCCTGAAGAGCATGACCAATGCGGCTTCGGACCTCGGCGCCGTCAACAAGCGCGTCGATCTCCAGAAGGACTTCGTCAACGACCTGATGGACTCGATCGAATCGGGTGTCGGCAAGCTGGTTGACGCCGACATGAACGAAGAGTCGACCCGTCTGAAGGCTCTGCAGACGCAGCAGCAGCTCGGCATCCAGGCTCTCTCGATCGCCAACAATAGCTCGCAGAACGTCCTGTCGCTGTTCCGCTAAGCGGTCTAGACACCGGTGACTTCAGTCCCGGACTGCAACACGAAAAACCGCGTCTCTATCGAGGCGCGGTTTTTCTTTTGTCGATACAGATTTTGGATGCGCAGCTTCAATCTTCGTTAACCATCTTGGTGTTTTCTATGCCTATCGAAACGGCGGGTTAACCAACACGATTAACGCGTTAGCAGGCATGAAGCTGGCCGCCGTTTCCCGGTAATCCCGGAATGTCCCTTTCAATCAGTTTTCCCAAGGGGCACTCAGCCAATGACGTCTATCATGACCAACAACGCGGCAATGGCCGCACTTTCCACGCTGCGTTCGATCAATTCCTCGATGGAAACGACGCAGGACCGTATCTCGTCCGGCTACCGCGTTGGTAACGCTTCCGACAACGCCGCCTACTGGTCGATCGCAACGACCATGCGTTCGGACAACAAGGCCCTCGGCACGGTTCAGGACGCACTCGGCCTCGGCGC
>NZ_MBST01000070.1:0-1036 GCF_001695865.1 Ensifer sp. LC384 | reverse complement strand
CAGCACGCCGTAAAGCAGCCCCCATTTGATGTTGGGCAGCGTCACATGCCAGAAGGTCTGCCAGCCGGATGCGCCGAGCGACAGCGCCGCCTCCTCGTCGCTGGTGCCCTGTTCCTGCATCAGCGGGATCAGTTCGCGGGCGACGAAGGGGAAGGTGACGAAGACGGTGGCCAGCACCAGGCCCGGCACGGCAAACAGGATCTGGATGCCCTGGCTCTGCAGGACCGGGCCGATGAGGCTGTGCGCGCCGAACAACAGCACGAAGACGAGGCCGGAGATCACCGGCGACACCGAGAACGGCAGGTCGATCAGCGTCGTCAAGAAGGCCTTGCCCTTGAACTCGAACTTGGCGATCGCCCAGGCGGCGGCGACGCCGAAGACGAGGTTGAGCGGCACGGCGATGGCGGCGACGATCAGCGTCAGGCGGATGGCGGCAAACGTCTCGGCATCGCCAAGCGCCGTCAGGAACTCGGCCGGTCCCTTGCGCAGCGCCTCGGTGAAGACCGCCGCCAGCGGCAGCAGCAGGAACAGGGCGACGAAGGCCAGCGCGGCCACCGTCAGGCTGAGCCGGGCAAGGCGGCTTTCCGAGGTGGCGGCGCGCACGTGATGGGCGGCCGCGGCGCGATCAGGCGACATAGACATATCTCCGCCGGCTCCAGGCCTGGATCGAGTTGATGACGAGCAGCATGGCGAAGGAGATGACCAGCATCACCGCGGCAATGGCGGTGGCGGCGGGATAGTTGAACTCCTCCAGCCGGATGACGATCAGAAGCGGCGCGATCTCGGAGACGTAGGGCAGGTTGCCGGCGATGAAGATCACCGAGCCGTATTCGCCGACGCCACGGGCAAAGGCGAGGGCAAAGCCGGTCAGCCCGGCCGGCAGCAGGCCCGGCAGCAGCACCCGGCTGATCGTCTGGAAGCGGCTGGCGCCGAGGGTGGCGGCGGCCTCCTCCACTTCCTTGTCGATCTCCTCCATGATCGGCTGCACGGTGCGGACGACGAAGGGCAGGCCGACGAAGATCAGGGCGATGACGAT
>NZ_MBST01000069.1:0-1246 GCF_001695865.1 Ensifer sp. LC384 | reverse complement strand
ATGTGTTGGGGTGGACGGCCCCCGAACGGCATCGAAACGTGCCAGAGTGAGTCGTGAAGATCTCAAACAAAGGGAGCCGTCCGTGGACAAGATTATCCGTATCGGCATCGATACGTCAAAGCACGTCTTTCAACTGCATGGCGTGAACGCCGCCGAGCGTCCGGTCTTGCGCAAGAAAATGCGCCGCAAAGAGATGATCGACTTCTTCACGACCTGTTCGCCGACCGTGATCGCCATCGAAGCCTGCGGTGGCTCCCATCACTGGGCTCGGCTGTTGAGCTCGCTCGGGCATGAGGTGAGGTTGATTGCACCGCAACTGGTCAAGCCGTACGTCAAAAGAAGCAAGAACGACGCCGCCGACGCCGAGGCCCTGTGCGAGGCGATGAGCCGGCCGACGATGCGGTTTGTGCCAGTCAAGTCAGTCGATGAGCAAGCCGCACTCATGCTGGTTGGCGTCCGGGATCGTTTGATCCGCAACCGCACCCAACTCGCCAATGCCATCCGTGGTTATGCCACTGAATTCGGCATTGCTGCCGCCAAAGGGCTGGCCCATGTTCCTTTGCTGCTTGAAAGGATACAGGCTGACGAGACCGTACCGGAGCTTGCACGGGAATTGTTTGCCAGCCAGGCGGACGAATACGCCCGGTTGGAAGAGAAGATTGCCGACGTGGATGCGAAGCTCAAGGCATGGGAGCGTAACGACGAACGCAGCAAACGTCTCAAAACCATTCCCGGCATTGGCCCGATCGGCGCGGCACTCCTGATCATGAAGACCCCGGCGCCGGAGCTATTCCAATCCGGCCGTCAGTTCGCAGCCTGGATCGGGTTGACGCCGAAAGATCACTCGACCGGCGGCAAGCTGCGCCTCGGCTGTATCACGCGAGCGGGTGATGAGGCATTGCGAGCGGCGCTGGTGGTCGGGGCAACTTCGGTCATTCAGCACGCACGGCGAACCGGTAAGGCGTCTGTCTGGCTGACCGAACTGCTCAAGCGCAAGCCGTCGAAGCTGGCAGCCATCGCACTCGCCAACAAGATGGCGCGAATCGCCTGGAAGATCATGGTGTCGAGCGAAACATACAATGCAAAATCGGCATCTGCGGTCATGGCAGACGTCGCATGAAGATCGGCCAGGATCGAAGAGTTTAAAACTGGAATCCGTGTTGCGTTGCTGATGCCGGAACTTGCAAGATAGGAGCAGATGGTGTGATCGATCGATCCACGGCGCGAGATACTCCGTGTAAGCCCA
>NZ_MBST01000068.1:0-1272 GCF_001695865.1 Ensifer sp. LC384 | reverse complement strand
TGACCTTGCCCCCAAGTTTTATCCGGTTTTGAGTTCGCTCCAGCGGTTTTTGGTTGCGGTATTTGCGGCGGTAGCGGCGGGTTGCGGTGCGAAGCCATTTCGGCTGCGCAGCACCGCAGCAGGTCGCGGGTTGATGGTCTGAGCGAACTCGGCCGGTGTCAGCCAGCCGAGGCCAGAGTGCGGTCGGTGATCGTTGTAATCGCTGCGCCAGTTTGAAAGCGCTGATCGGGCATGGGTCAGTGACGAGAAGAGGGTTTCATTCAAGAGCTCGTCTCGCAGCCGCCCATTGAAGCTTTCGATGAAGGCGTTCTGGATCGGTTTGCCGGGCGCGATGTAGTGCCAATCGACCTTGGCCCGGTCCGTCCATTGCAGGATAGCGTTGCTGGTGAACTCGCTGCCGTTGTCACTGACGATCATCCTGGGCTTGCCGCGCTCTTCGATGATCCGGTCGAGCTCACGGGCAACCCGCAGACCGGAAAGTGATGTATCGGCGACGAGGCCCAGGCACTCTCTGGTGCAATCGTCGACGACCGTCAGCACCCGGAACCTGCGCCCATCGGTGAGTTGATCCGACACGAAGTCCAGCGACCAACGGTCATTGGCTGCCATCGGGATCAGCATCGGTGCTCGGGTGCCGATCGCCCGCTTTCGGCCGCCGCGCTTGCGCACCGTCAGCTTCTCTTCCCGATAGAGCCGGAAGAGCTTCTTGTGGTTCACAGGGTGTCCCTCGCGTCTAAGCAGCACATGAAGGCGTCGATAGCCGAAGCGGCGGCGTTCATGCGCCAACGCCTTCATTCGCTCGCGCAGGCCACGATCGTCGCCGCGTCTCGTTTCGTAACGGATCGTCATCCGGCAAAAGCCGATGGCTTTACACGCCCGCCGTTCGCTCATCCGATGGTGGTTCATCAGATGCGCGACAGCGCTCCGCTTGGCTGCGGGCGTCACCACTTCTTTCCCAAAAGGTCTTTTAAAGCAGCATTGTCGAGCATCGCATCTGCCAGCAGCCGCTTCAGCTTCGTGTTCTCGTCCTCCAGCGTCTTCAGCCGCTTGGCCTCGGACACGTCCATGCCGCCGAACTTGGCTTTCCACTTGTAGATGCTGGCATCGCTGACGCCGTGCTTGCGGCAAAGCTCCGCGACTGGCGTGCCCGCCTCGTGCTCCTTCAGAATGCCGATAATCTGTTCGTCCGTGAAACGGTTGCGCTTCATTCCCTGGTCCTCTCAATGGGCCAGAGCTTACTTCAAAATGGATTATTTCAACGGGGCAAGGTCA